>CAZJSY010000013.1:0-42236 GCA_964548555.1 uncultured Burkholderiales bacterium | reverse complement strand
CCTTCGCCTTGGCGTCGACCGCCAAGGTGGCGGATTCGCTGATTGCGGCGATCTTGTGGGAGATGCGGCTCGGGTTCGTCGGGCCCGCGCCCGTGGAGCGACTCACCCTCTCATCCTCGCACGCGCGCATCGGATCACCCGTTTCGGCCGATCGGAGACCATGTCCCGCCGAGTATGTCGCACTCGCCGACACGGGCCGCCTACCCTTTCCGGCCGGATGTTTCGGCGCGTGTGCGTCCTCTCCCTCGTCGTCCTCGCCGGTCTGACCGGCGCGTTCACCGCGCCCGTCGGCGCGGCCAACAACGGCTCGGGCTCGCGCTCGACCGCCGGCACCGCGCCGGCGAAGGCGTGGACCCCGCCCGCGCCGCGCGCGTACGTCGTGTTCGACGAGGCGACGGGAACCGTGCTCGCGGCCACGAACGAGCACCAGACGTTCCTCCCGGCGAGCACGGTGAAACTCATGACCGCGCTCACAGCTGTCGCGACGCTCCCGGGCTCGACCACCGTTCCGATCAGCCCGCGCGCGGCCAGTGTGCCCAACATGAACATCGGGGCGCGTCCGGGCGAGGTGTGGAAGCTCGACGACCTCCTGCACGCGCTGCTGATCATCTCGGGCAACGACGCCGCGTACGCGATCGCCGAACGCGCCGGCGGCACCGTGGAGGGATTCGCCGCGCTGATGAACGCGACGGGCAAGGAGCTCGGACTGCGCGACAGCACGTTCAGCGACCCGGCGGGTCTCGACGGTCGTGAAGGGCTCGCTGGTGGGAGCCGTATGTCGGCGTACGACCTCGCGGTCGTCGCCCGCAACGCGCGCGCCCTCCCCCAGCTCGCGTCGATCGTGAGACTCACGCGCTACGACTTCACCGGCCCCGACGGTCCTCACCATCTGGAGAACCACAACAACTCGTTCCTCACCAAGTACGCGGGTGCCGACGGGATGAAGACCGGCTACACCAACCTGGCCCAGAACTCACTCGCAGCGTCGGCGACACGCGACGGGCGCACGCTCGTCGCGGTGATGCTCGGCTCCTACGGCGGCGAGATCGGCACCGCCCGGTGGGCGATGACGCTGCTCGACTCCGCGTTCCGCACACCGCCGGGCGCGCCGGGCACCGGAGAGGTGTTGCCGGCGACGAAGGTGTTCAGCGCCGACGCCCGGACCGGCCTGTTGAACTCGCTGGCTCGGCCGCTCGGCAGCTCCGGATTCGCGGGCTCGGCCCCGGCCGCCGTGGGCGTCACACCGGGACATGGCCGGCCGGCGACGAGCGTCACGGTCGGGGGCGAGAGGGCCTCAACGCCGGCAACCACGCACTCGGGCAGCAACCGCACCCGGTATCTGCTCGTCGCGCTGGTCGTGCTCCTGGTCGCGTTCGTCGCCCGCCGTCGCGCGGTGGTCCGCCGCCGTCGGCTACGCAAGGGACGGCGCCGGCCCGGGTTCGACGTCGCCGACTGACCGTTCGGAGCGCTCTCAGGGTGCGCGCGCGTGCGGCTCAGGCCACCGCGCTGGGCTCCGTGCGGCCGAAGTCACCCAGGCGCTCGTCGTTCGAGAAGATCTCCTCGATCGGTACCTTGAGGTTCAGCCGGCGCTGCACGACGCGCACCTCGTTCTCCTGGTTCCACAACGAGAGCGTGACCACGACACCCGTGTCGCCGGCTCGCGCGGTACGTCCGGAGCGATGCAGGTACGTCTTGTGATCGTCGGCCGGGTCGTAGTGCACGACGACGTCGATGTCGTCGACGTGGATGCCTCTCGCGGCGACGTCGGTCGCGACCAGCACGCCCAACTTCCCGTCGGAGAAGTCGGCCAGGGCCTTCTCACGCGCGCCTTGACGGAGATCCCCGTGGATGGCACCCGCGCGCACGCCTTCGCGACGGAGATCGCTCACGAGACGGTCGGCGCCGCGCTTCGTGCGAACGAACATCAGCGTGCGGCGTGCACCCCGCGCGATCGACGCGGCCACGCGCACCTTGTCCATCTGGTGGACGAGGAAGAAGTGGTGCTTCATCTCCTCGACCGTCGCATCCTTCGAAGCGACCTCGTGGAACACGGGATCGTGCATGTACCGCCGCACGATCTGGTTGACCGCGCCGTCGAGGGTCGCGGAGAACAACAGCGTCTGATGCTCGCGCTCGATCCGGTACAGGATCTTCTGCACTTGCGGCATGAAACCCATGTCGGCCATGCGGTCGGCTTCGTCGAGCACGAGCATCTCGACCGCTTGCAACGACATCTCGTCACGCTCGAGAAGGTCGATGAGCCGCCCGGGCGTGCCGATGACCACGTCGACGCCCTTGCGCAGCGCTTTGACCTGACTGTCCATCGAGACACCGCCGTAGACGGCCCGCACGGTGACGCCGCGCTGCTCACCCAGGCCGACCAACACGTCGGCGACCTGGTTCGCGAGCTCACGGGTCGGCACGAGCACGAGGCCCGTCGGCTGACGGGGTTTCGCCTTGCCGACGCGCTCGAGCATCGGAACGCCGAAGGCCAGCGTCTTACCCGAACCTGTCTTCGCCTTGCCGCAGATGTCGCGGCCCGCGAGGCCGTCGGGGATGGTCAGTGCCTGGATGGGGAAGGGGGTTTGGATCCCGTCTGCGGCGAGGGCCGCGACGAGGTCGGGGGAGACGCCAAGCGCCTCGAAACTTGCCAAAACGTTGCTCCGATGATCGTCGTCTCGTCGTCTGCGCGTCGGGTCGAGCTCGAAGGGCGACGGCGCCGACAGGGAGTCGACGAATTCGAGGCACTCGGCCCATGGTCGGAGTGAAGGTGTCCGACCACGCTCCGTCCATCATACCTGGACCCGTCCCCCGCCCCGTTCTTCCGTCGTGGTTGCCGGCTCGCTCCGCTCCCGCCGAGTGCTGAACCGGTCCGTGCGGCGTACGCTTCGGGCGTGCCTCGCATGGATCACGTGAACCTCGGCGTACCGGTCGACGGGCTCGAGGCCGAGGCCGGCTTTCTCGTGGATCTGCTCGGGTACCGGCGGGCCCAGGCCGGCCCCGAGGCCCAGGGCTTCGGCACCCTGTGGTGGTTCGAGGGCGACGACGGGGCCCAGGTGCACCTGAGCGCGGATCCGGAACACCGACCGGCCGCACGCGCCCACACCGCGATCCGGCTCGACGACGCGCTGGACGTCACCCTCGAGCGGCTTCGGGCGGCCGGACACGAGGGCGGCGAGATCGCGTTCGACGGAGACCGGCACGTGTTCGTTCGCGATCCCGCGGGCAACACCTGGGAGCTCATCGGTCCGGTCAGCCCGGCGACGGCTCCACCCGCCTGAGGGGCGACTGCGACGCCACACGACGGGTGCGCCACACGTCGTCCTGCGCCCGAGGTCTCGTCTGGTAGGCATGGCGCCTCATGCCCGAGGTCACCGTCGCGAGCTTCAACATGCACTGGGGCGTCGACAAGAAGGGTCGCCCCTTCGACGTCGTGGACGTGTGCCGGCGCCTCGACGCCGATCTGATCGGCCTCGAAGAGGTATGGCGGTCCAACGGCGACCGTTGTCCGGTCGACGACGCCGCTGAGCGGCTCGGCTACACGCTGATCGAGTTGCCGCTCGCTCCCGACACACTCAGGCCCCGTCCGAAGCACATCGAGCTACCGCCGAAGCCGAAGGGCACGTGGGGCCTCGCGGTGCTCACGCGCCTGCCGGTACGGCGGCGCTTCGAGATCGACCTCGGACGCGCATTCGGCGATCCCGTCGCGCGCCGCATCGCGCTGTGCGCGGAGGTGGAAGCCGACGGCACTCCCTTCGTGTTCGCGACGGTGCACGCGTCACACCGGATCTACGGCTCTCCCCCGCAGTTGCGGCGACTCGCGCGCGCACTGGACGGTCGTGGGCTGCCGAACGTCATCGCCGGTGATTGCAACATGTGGGGGCTCGTGCTCGCGCCGCTCCTCTCCAACCATGGGCGTGCGGTACGCGGCGCCACCTGGCCCGCGTGGCGACCACACAGCCAGATCGACCACATCTGGGTGTCGTCGGGTATCGAGGCGTTGGAGGGAGGCGTGCTCGATCGCACCGGATCCGATCATCGGCCGATCCGCGCCCGAATCCGGGTCCCCCGCTGATCTGCTCCGGGCACGTCGGTAACATGCGCGCACCATGAACGAGCGCGTGGTTCGCGGTGTCGTCTCCCGAGCGAAGGGGGAACCGGTCTGCGTCGAGTCTGTCGTCGTCCCCGACCCGATTGCAGGGGAAGTGCTCGTCGAGGTACAGGCCTGCGGTGTGTGTCATACCGACCTTCACTACCGCGAGGGCGCGATCAACGACGAGTACCCGTTCCTCCTCGGGCACGAAGCGGCGGGCATCGTCGAAGCCGTGGGCGAAGGTGTCACCGAGGTTGCTCCGGGCGACTTCGTGGTCCTCAACTGGCGCGCCGTCTGCGGTGAGTGTCGTTCCTGTCGTCGAGGGCGACCGTGGCACTGCTTCGCCACGCGCAACGCGACGCAGAAGATGACGCTCACCGACGGCACGCCGCTCACGCCCGCGCTCGGCATCGGCGCGTTCGTCGAGAAGACGCTCGTCGCGGCCGGCCAGGCGACGAAGGTCGACGCGCGTGCACGGCCCGAAGCCGCCGGTCTGCTCGGGTGCGGTGTCATGGCCGGCCTCGGCGCCGCGATGCTCACGGGAAACGTGCAACGAGGCGACTCGGTCGCGGTGTTCGGATGCGGTGGTGTTGGCGATGCCGCGATCGCCGGCGCGCGCCTCGTGGGTGCCACGCGCGTCATCGCGGTCGACATCGACGCGCGCAAGCTCGAGCTCGCGAAGGAGTTCGGTGCCACGCATACCGTGAACTCACGCGAGACCGATCCCGTCGAAGCGGTGCGGTCGTTGACCGACGGGAACGGCGCCGACGTGTGCATCGAAGCCGTCGGACGGCCCGAGGTGATGGAACAGGCGTTCTACGCACGCGATCTCGCCGGCACACTCGTCCAGGTGGGGGTGCCCGATCCGTCGATGCGCATCGAGCTGCCGATGATCGAGTTCTTCGGCCGCGGTGGCGCGTTGAAGCCGAGCTGGTACGGCGACTGTCTCCCGAGCCGCGACTTTCCCGCGCTCGTCGACCTCTATCTCCAAGGGCGCCTCGACCTCGACCGCTTCGTCAGCGAGACCATCTCGCTCGACGAGGTCGAAGAGGCGTTCCACAAGATGGAACGCGGCGAGGTGCTCCGGTCGGTCGTCGTGATCTGAGGGCAGGCGCGTCGGCAGTCTCGCAGTTAGAGACTGCAACCCAGACACGTCTTGCGGAACACCTCTTTGCCGTCGACCGTTCCGACGAAGTCGCCGTCCTTCCCACTCTTGTCGTCGGTCGTACCGGTCAGCGCGACCGCGCTGCCGGTCGTCGTCGTGCCGTGGCACGAGACGGACACGCGTGTTCCGCTGCTGTTCGTCGCCTTCGCGCTACAGCGCAAGCCGTCCTTGATCGGGTACCCGTGGTCCTTGAACTCCTTGGCACCCCCGATCGCGACCGCATTGCGCACCGCGGTCTCGCTGATCGCGCGTCGCTGGCCCGACGTACAGCTCATGATGATCACCGAGCCGAAGACCATCGCCAACACGATGCCGCTCGTTCTGCGCACGCATGGAACCGTTCCCTGGGATCCACGGCCACAACCGGCCGTCTTCTGACACGAGATCGACGCCTCGCGCCGTGTGTTTGTGAAGTCGCCTCGCGCGGGTACCTCCACGGTCCGTCGGGGAAGCAATTCCCTACGACGCGGAGGTGAACATGGGCATCGGTGTTGGGCTGTTCCTGCTCGCGGCGGGCGCGATCCTGACGTTCGCCGTCGACGCCACGGTCAACGGGCTCGATATCCACACTTGTCGGCGTCATCCTCACGGTCGTCGGCGGCTTCGCGCTCGCTCTGTCCGCACTGATGTGGCGATCGTGGTCGCCCGGACGCCGTCGAGAGACGGTGGTGTACGACGACCGTCGCGGCGATCTGCTGTAGCGCGCCCCACACGCTTCGCGACGGTTCGCCCGCTGCCGTCCGGGGGTATTGCGCTGCCATGACAATCACCGTCGGGACTCTCGTCGTCATCCTCCTGATCGTCCTCATCATCTACTTCCTCCGTCGCGCGTAGCCTGCGGGACGTGTCGGGAGCCGCGTTGCAGCGCGTCGTCACGTCGGGAACGTTCACGATCGACGGTGAGGACTTCGCGGTCGACAACAACATCTGGATCGTCGGCGACGATCGCGAAGTATTCGTCATCGACGCGGCACACGAGCCCCGACCGATCATCGAGGCGGTCGGTGATCGACGCGTCGCCGCAGTGCTGTGCACGCACGGTCACAACGATCACATCAACGTCGCGGTCGAGTTGTCCGAAGTCTTCGACGCGCCGGTCGCGTTGCACAGCGCTGATCGCATGCTCTGGGACGCCGTGCACCCGGACCACGAGCCCCACATCACCGTGTCCGACGGTCAGCGGTTCTCGATCGATGCGGTGTCGCTCGTCGCACTGCACACGCCGGGCCACTCGCCCGGTGGGGTGAGCTTCCTCGACTCGGCGGGCGGTCAGGTGTTCGCCGGCGACACGCTGTTCAAGGGTGGTCCGGGCGCGACAGGACGGTCCTTCTCGAGCTTCCCGACGATCATCGAGTCGATCCGCACGCGCCTGCTCACGCTGTCGCCCGAGACCGTCGTCCGTCCGGGCCACGGTGAGGACACGACGATCGGCGACGAGTCGCCCCACGTCGCCGAGTGGATCGCCCGCGGCTGGTAGGGCTTGGTGGGGCTCCGCCTACCCCACGATCCCGTAGCCGTCGTTGCGCACGGCGGTGTACTTGCCGTTCTGGTACGTCAGGCCCCGCCAACGGTCTGCGGATGCGTACCCGCTGAACACGCCCGAGCGCATCGAACCGGCACCGTGGACGACACCCCATCCGTCGAGCACGGCCCAGCCGTTGCCCTGGGGGTCGACCGCGAGACCGCGGGCGATGTCCCAGCCCGGCCAGTACGACGTCGTCGGGAAGGCGTGCGCCGAACCGGAGACGTGCACGCTGCCCCAACCGTCGAGGACCCAGAGGCCGGTGGAATGGACGCCGTCGGGCGCCGACATCGCGACCCGGCGGGCGATGTCCCAACCCGGCCAGTACGTGCTGGGTAGCGGCAGACCCGCCGCCGAGCCCGCGGTGTGCACACCACCCCAGCCGTCGACCACCGCGACGCCCTTGCCGTCGGCCGTGATGGCGATGCCACGGGCGATGTCCCACCCGCGCCAGTAGGTGTCGGGCCGCGGCAGCGTGGTGGCCGTGCCGAACGTGTGCAGACCGCCCCACCCGTCGAGCACCACGTATCCCCCGCCGTCGGGCATCACGGCAATGTCTCGCGCGATCTCGAACGGGAACGTGTCGGCGCCGAGGTACGGAGCACCGCCGTACGCGTAGACCCGGCCGTCACCGTTGAGGACGTAGTAGCCGCCGCGTGGGTTCGCGCCCACCGCGCGCCCGGGCTGGCGCAGCCCGACCGGGCAGCCCCAGGCGAAGGAGCGGATGCCCACGCCGAGCGCGTCCGGCGGGCAGGCGCCCGGCAGACCGGCGAAGATCAACATCCGGTTGTAGATGCCGAGCACCTTCTCCGCGTAGTCGGGTGCCGACGCCCAGTTGCCGTCGCCCATCTGCGACCACGTCGGCGCGACGCCCTTCTTGAAGAACGTGTCGTATGCCTGGGTGCTGCCGCCGGCATCGACGAGGGGGTAGTGGAGGTTGCTGGCGCGCGAGGTCGGGTCGGCGTAGCTGCGCAAGTGCTGAATCTGGGCCCGGACACCCTCTTGCGCGGTCGGCGCGGTGAACACGATGCAGCCGCCGCACGCTCCCATGCCCGCGAAGTTGTTGAACCACGGCCGCACGTAGCCGCCGTCGGGGAACGAGAACCATCCCGTCTCGAGGATCGACTGGGCGAAGGCGACGTCGCCGCGCACGTTCTCGGCGTTGCCTTCGTCGACGAAGATCTGGGCCAGGATCTCCACCGGCACCGTGGCCCGATAGGGCTGGCGAGTGTTCGCCTTGAAGTACGCCGCGAGCTGCGCGCCGGACAGGCGGGACGGGCCCATGACGGGTTGACCCGCGAGGTCGAGGCCGGCCGCCCGCCGCTGTGGTTGTGCGGCTCCGATCGGCAGCACGGACACGCTGAGGGCCACCGCCGCGGCAACGACGGTGGCGATCGGGATGGCGCGATGAATTCGACGCATGCGGCTTCGCTATCGGCCCAGCGCCGACGGGCCTTGAGCCGGCGCGCGAAAAACGCCGGGCCCGGAGGCCGAAACCGACCCGGCTGCCACGGGTTGCGCGCTTCTCGCGGATGGTTGCGCGCGTAGCGCGTCAGCACACCGCCGAACCGCCCGCGAAACGGATGTCGTGGAGGCGCCACGGGGGCGCCGCACGATCACTCCACGCGCCCGTTGAGACGTCGCCTCAACACGGACCGTGAAGCGCCTCGGCGCGTGGTCGGGAAGGTACGAGAAGCGTTGAACATGCGGGTAAGGTTCCGGAGTGGCATCCGTGCACGGAGGGGGTTGGGGCATGAAGCGAGTTCGGTGGGTCGTGCTGCTCGCGCTGGCGCTCGGCGCGCTCGCGTTGCCGGCGACCGCGTTCGCTGCACCGCGCGCGAGTCAGGTGCAGCCGTGTGAATACCCGAACACCAATTGCACGGTCCCGTCCACTGTGCTCGGCATCACCGTGACGTCGGGCACCGGCGCGAACGCGGGCACGACCGCGACGACCGCGGGTGCCAACGTCGCTCCCGCGAACGTCAGCGCGGGTCAGGCCTCGTTGCCGTTCACCGGAGGCGACGTCGCCGGCCTCGTCGCGATCGGCGTCGGCGCGATCCTCGTGGGCTACCTCCTCGCCCGCACCCGCCGCGGGAGCCGCAGCCGCTCCTGACGCAAGCTCGGAGGCTCGCCGGCTCCCACCTCCTCCCGAGCGGCTCTCTCGTCCGCATCTTGGCGGTCCGTTCGTCGCGGCCTTACAGAGTCCTCACACGAGAGGCGTTGACTTCGACGCAACAACTCTCGTCTGGAGGACACGATGAAGAAGATCCTGGCCGGCGTCGTCGGCGTCGGGCTCCTGTGCAGCGGAGCCGGCGTGGCGTGGGCCGCGACAGCGGGCGACTCGGGCGGCTCCCCCACGCTGGCGGC
This sequence comes from uncultured Burkholderiales bacterium, assembly GCA_964548555.1. Taxonomy (GTDB): domain Bacteria; phylum Actinomycetota; class Acidimicrobiia; order IMCC26256; family JAMXLJ01; genus JAMXLJ01. The sequence continues at coordinate 33,089 of CAZJSY010000013.1, read as the reverse complement.
ATCGTCGACCGCTCTCATCGCACGCAGCGGGCGCGCTCGGCCCGGGCTCGTGAAGATCGCGCTGCAGGCTGCCGCGGACGCGATCCACATCGACCGGGCCACGCTGGTCAAGGAACTGCGCACGGGCAAGACGATCGCCGACGTCGCCCGGGAGCATCACGTCGCGCCCGACACCGTCGTCGACGCGATCGTCAAGGCGGCGACCGACAAGATCAACGCGCTCGTCGGAGCAGGAAAGCTCGACGCCGCGAAGGCCAAGAAGGTGGAGGACCGGCTCCCGCAGCTCGCCCAGAGGCTGGTCGACGGCAAGCTACCCGGAGCCGGACGTCCGGGAGTCGCCGGTCGTGCCGTGCGAGGCGCGCTCGACGTTGCCGCAGACACGATCCACGTCGACCGCAGCACGCTCGTGCAGGAGCTGCGCTCCGGGAAGAGCATCGCCGACGTCGCCCGTGAACACCACGTCGACCCGCAAGCGGTGATCGACGCCATCGTCGACGCGGCGAAGCAGAAGCTGTCCACCCTTCAGGCGAACGGCAAGCTCAGCGCGGACAGGCTCCAAAAGCTGGAGCAGCGACTGCCCGCGCTGGCGGAGCGATTCGTGAACCGGAAGTTGGACGACCGGCTCGGCGGACGTCGCGGCGCGACGGCTGTACAACCGGCGGGACTGGCGGCCTGACGGTTCCACCATCGCGACGGACGGCCGGCGCCCCCCGCCGGCCGTCCTCGTAGGTGCTCAGCACCACGAGTGCTCGGGGATGTCGTCGCACGCTTCCGGCATCGTCCGCTGGCGTGGCAGCGGCAACAGCGACACCAGCGTCGTACGCGGGTAGTGCCGGCCCGGCATGTCGGGGCACGCTGCGAGCAGCTCCGTGTCGCACAACACCTGCGCGGTCAGGTCGCTGCCCAGGTCGGCTCCCTGGTTCGGCACACCGCAGCGGGCGTGGGTCGACTGGAGATCGGTCGGTGCTCCGGTGAAGCCGGCCCGATCGATGTTGTCGTGCCAGCAGTTGCCCGGATCGTGCAGGCCGCTGATCTCACCACCGTCGCCGTTGGTGGGATTCCCGAAGAAGCCGTTGCCGCGGAAGCGGTTCGCCGTGACCTCGTTGCCCCAGTCGTCGTAGTAGCAGAGACCCGGCTGCTGTTGCCCGCCCTCACAATGTGCGACCGGCGGCGGTGTACCGCTGTCGGGGAAGGGCACCAGGAGCACGCCCCACGCACCGTTGCGCTCGAAGCGATTGTCGCTGATCGTGTCGAAGCGTCCGCCGGCGACGACCATGCCCGTCCCGACGGGCCCCAGCGCGGCGCTCCCCGACTGCGGCACGTTCGGGTTGTTGTTGTCGTGGATCCGGTTGTGCCGGAAGAACGTGCACGAACGCACAGGGTTGGATCCCGGGCACGCACCGCTCTGGGGCGACGGTGCGTCGTCGTTGTTCTGGCTGTTCGTCACAATGCCGGTCTTGTTGTGGTCCCACTCCGAGTCCTCCACGACGAGGTGGCCACCGGCATTCGTGCCCGAGTAGCCGAGCGCGGAGTTCTGTGCGTGCGCGTCGGTCACAACGGTGTTGCAGTCGGGACAGGCCCCGACGTAGTAGCTCGCGTCCGCCATGTTGCTCGCGTAGGTGTGTTCGATCAGCCCCGGCCCCCGTGCGTTGCTCGCGAAGATGCCGTACTCGGCGCGAGGCACGTCTGGGCCGCCGTAGTACGTGCTCGTTGCCGACAGATACGCACCGTGGAACCGACCGAGGTGGACCTGCCCGCTGCCGTCGCCGCCGTTGAACCAGATCTGGTTGCCGCCGCCGTTCGCGCCGTCGAGGAAGTTGCAGACGGTGAAGTTCTCCACGGTCACACCGTCGGCTTCGAACACCTCGATGCCGTTGCGCCCTGCCGGACGTCCTCCGCCGTTCGGAGGTCCGAAGTCCTGGGCCGACGGCAACGGATCGCATTGCTTCGAACCGGGCTTCGTGCCGTCCACAACTACGCGGTTGCGGTCGAGGCCGCGCAGATGGATGCGTGGCGTGCGGACGAGGACACCGGCGCCGGCCTTGTCCGGCGAGACGCTGTGGCCCGTGTAGTCGGCCCGCTCGTGGTAGTCGCCCGGCGCGACGAGGATCCAGTCACCGGGGCGGGCCGCGTCGACTGCGCCCTGGATGCTGTCGAACCCGCCGCGACGACCGTTCCATGTGCCGACGCGGAGGACTCGTGGCGCACGCCGCTCGTGGTTCGACCCACCGCCCTCGCCGGCTCCTGCAGGAGCCGGCAGGAGTGCGGTGCACAGCGCCACCGTCGTGAGGACCGCACCGATTGCCGCGGCGTGAACCCGGCTGCGTTGCATCTGCGCCTCCCCCCGTAGGCGGACGGGATCCTAGGCGGGCATCACGGCGGACGCAGGCGGGATCGGCCCGCCGGGGTGACCCGGTGTGCACGCCGGCGCGCCACCGGCGCCGGCGCGCGCGGGCGCGGGCAGGTCGGGTGGGTCGAGAAACGCGGGCCGGCGCGCGTCGAGGTCGAGCGAGTCGAGCAGGTTGTCGGCGTTGGCGTCGCGAAACGTCAGCGCGGGGAGATTCCACTTTGTCTCGATCAGCTTGAGGATCGACGTGTGGTCGTGGAGGACGTGCGACACGTAGTGCTTGCGCGCGTACGGCGACACGATCACGGCGGGAACACGGAACCCGTAGCGGTCGTATCCCCCGGGAAGGTCGGGTGGTACGTGGATCGCAGGGGGAATGGAGTCGGGCGGTATCGCCCTCGGCGGGACGACATGGTCGTAGTAGCCGCCGTGCTCGTCGTAGCACCAGATCAGCACGGTCTTCGGCCATGCCGGGCTGTCGAGCACCGCCCGCACGACCTTCGCGACGAACGCCTCGCCGACCCGGATGTCCTGCGGGTTCTCCTCGCTCCCTTCGGCCCCGAACGGCGGGTCGACGAGCGAGAGGAACGGAAGAGTCCCGGCGCGCGCGTCGGCGTAGAAGCGGTCGATCTTCGCGATGTGGCCCGAGAATGCTCCGAACATGCTCGCGAGGATGGCGAGCTGCGGCGCGTCCGACGCGTAGTCGAGCCACGGGACGCCGTGCGCGTCGAGGCGCTCGAAGATCGTCCCGTTCGGCGGCGGCGGCGCGACGAGCGCCTCGTTCGTCGTGCTGACGATTCCTGCCGCGGTTCCCGCGTAGAGGAACCGGCGGTTCGGGTACGTCTGCGCGAGACACGACCCGAACCAGCGGTCGCACACCGGGAACCGCCGCGCGAGCCCGTAGTAGAAGGGGATGTCGTGACCGGTCCAGTAGCCCATCGCAACCGGACCGCATGCCCGAACGAATCCGTCGTTGTCGTCGTCACCGAGCGAGATGTGGCTGGCGTTCCAGGCTTGGCTCGGGACGGCATCGAGCTGACAGGTCGAGGGCATGTGGAACGCGCGCACCAGGTTGCCCTTGCCGTCGGGAAGCGCGACCGCCGGGCGCCCGTCGTCGTCCAGCCGGAACCCGTCGCCGCGGCGCAGCATGCCGAGGTAGTTGTCGTAGGAGTGGTTCTCCATCATGACGACCACGACGTGCTCGATCTGCGGCAGCGTGTCGGCACCCTCGGGGAGCTTCGGAAACGGACGCGACCCAGGTTGCCGCACGCGGCGCCGGAGCTCCGAGGCGGGCGGCCGCGAGACCCTGTCGAGCCCGTGGCGTCCGAGCGCGAGACCTGCTCCGAGCATCGCGCCACCGCCGAGGAACGCGCGTCTCGACACCGCCTCGTGCACCATGTCCCCTCCCCTCGACAGCCGCGATTCTGGCCCATGGCGCGGGGACGCGCCGCCGCGCGGCGCGGCCGTGCGGCGTGAGGATTCGCCTAGCGGACCTGGCCCGGGCTCACCGGAGCCGGCCGAGGAATGGAACTGCCCGCGAGCCAGTAGCCCCAGGGCATGTTCCAGTCGGTCATCGCGATGTCGCCCAGCTCGGGCGCCCGGCCCGTACCGACGACGTTCACGATGTCGCCGCGCTGCGTGAAGTTGAAGAACCAGGTCGCGTTGTCGTTGCTCAGGTTCACGCAGCCGTGCGAGACGTTGGTGTGACCCTGCTGACCGACGGACCACGGGGCCGCGTGCACGTACTCCCCACCCGCGCTGATCGCGACGTCCCAGTAGACGGTTTCGTAGTAACCGTCGGGCGAGTCCCGCGGAATGCCGTTGGTCGCGGAATCCATGATGACGCTCTGCTGCTTGCCGAGCACGAGATGTGTACCGCTCATGGTGGGGTACTTCTCGCGGCCGAGACTCGCGGGGAACACGTTGACCACGCGGCCGTTCTCCGTGACGGTCAGCGTGTGCGCGTCGGCGTCCGCGGTGGAGACGTGCGCGTTGCCGATGGCGAAGCTCACGCTGTGCATCTCGGTACCCCAGACACCGTTGCCGGCATCGACACCTGTGAGGTCGGCCACGACGCTGACCTTGGTGTTCGCGGGCCAGTACTGCTGCGGACGGAAATGGACCTCCTTGTTGGAGAACCAGTGCCACGCGCCCACGAGTTGCCGTGACGTCTCCACCCGCAACCGCTGCTCCACCGCGCCCCGGTTGGTGACGGGCTGGCGGAATTTCAGGATCACCGGCTGGCCCACACCGACGACGTCACCGTCACCCGGCGTCATCTCCCACGACAGACGCGACTTCGGGCTCACGGTGGTGAACGCCGACAGCGAGGTCTGCTCGTGGCCTGCGCCGTCGACGACCCGCACGACGAGGCCGTAGCGCGTGGCCGGAGCGAGCGCGTTTGTCTCCGCGTACCACAGCGAGCCGTCGGGCACGACGCTGCCGGGTACGAGCTTCCCCGCCCCGTCGCGAAGCTGGGTGTCGAGGATCCGTCCGTTGGTGACGACGACCTGCACCCGTTGGTCGAGCGGCACGTCGGTCGCGTTGTCGCCCGGCTGCAGAGCGAGTTGCGCGGCGGCGACCGCGCTCATCGAATTGTGCGCCGGAGCCCGTTCGGCTGTACGCGTCGACGGCGCGAGCCTCCAGCTCGCGACGCCCACGCCGGCCGCGACCACGAGCGACAGTACGGCGATTCCGCCTCGACGGACCTGGCGCTTGGTCATGGGCTCCGGGGGGAGGATCGGGCCGACTTGGAACTGAGCATGATGGGCTGCCGGCTCGTCCTACGCAAGCCGCGGCCCATCCACCCAGGTTATGGCACCGTAGAAGAGGTCCATACACGCAGGTCGTGCGGCATTCCGTGCGCCGAGACCGGCAGGACGACGAGACTCGGGCGCCGTGCCGGACCAGGAGGGGTCGATGGAGAGACTGCGAACACCCGACGACCGGTTCTCGTCGCTGCCGGGTTATGGGTTCGCCCCGCACTACGTGGACGTTCCGGCCGGCGATGCCGAGCCGTTGCGCGTGCACTACGTCGACGAGGGTCGATCCGACGCTCCGGCCGTGCTGCTGCTCCACGGCGAGCCGTCATGGTCGTACTTGTACCGGCGCATGATTCCGGTGCTCGTCGATGCGGGACTGCGCGCCATCGCGATCGATCTCGTGGGGTTCGGCCGATCCGACAAGCCCGCGCGTCGCGACGACTACACCTACCAACGTCACGTCGACTGGATGCGCGCCGCGGTCGAGGCGATCGGCGCCCGGGACCTCACGTTCGTCGGCCAGGACTGGGGCGGCCTCGTCGGCCTGCGGATCGTCGCCGAGGATCCTGATCGCTTCGCGCGGGTGGTCGCGGCCAACACGTTCCTGCCGACCGGCGACCGTCACCCCGGCGACGCCTTCCTCGCCTGGCAGCGCTACTCACAGGAGACGCCGAACTTCCACGTGGGCGGAATCGTGAAGGGCGGCTGCACCACCGAGCTCGCACCAGAAGTGATCGCGGCGTACGACGCGCCCTTCCCCGACGAGTCGTACAAAGAAGGAGCGCGCCAGTTCCCGATGCTGGTGCCGACGTCACCCGACGACCCCGCGTCGGAACCGAACCGCGCCGCGTGGAAGGTCCTCGAGCAGTGGGAGAAACCGTTCCTCACCGCGTTCAGCGACTCGGACCCGATCACGGCAGGGGCGGAGAAGGTCTTTCAGTCCGTCGTGCCGGGGGCACGTGGCCGCGAGCACCCGACGATCGTGGGCGCCGGACACTTCCTCCAGGAAGACAAGGGCGAGGAGCTCGCCGGCGTGGTCGTCGAGTTCGTCCGCTCGACGGCTGAGCCGACCACCAGTTGGGACACTTGACCGTGATATATGCGGGAAAGTGTCCCAACTGGGCGGAGGGCGTCAGCCGGCGGCGTGGCGTCAGCCGGCGGCGTGCTCGAGCTGCATCCGCTCGTACTCGGCGCCGGTGTCCTCCCAGTCCTCGAACTGCAGCACCCCGAGCTCACCGAAACGGGTGCGCAGCCAGCCGTCGCCCGCGTCGAGCAGACCGAGCTTCTTGAGGTTCGGCACGATCTTCGAGAACAACAGCTTGCGGAACTCGCGCTGCATCTCCGAGTGCAGCATCACGTCACAGCACTCACGAACCGGGAGTCCGGCCCACTCCCAGACCTCCTGCGTGAGGAACCGGTCGCGCATCTTCACCGCGGCCTCGTAGCAGAACTCCTGGCGCTCGCGGATCTCCGCGGCGCTCAGCTCGCGATACGCCTCCTGCAGCGAGAGCACACCGAACGCGACGTGGCGGGCCTCGTCGGCCATCACGTACCGGGTGATCTGCTTCAGCAGCGGATCAGGAGAGGTTTGGTACTGGAAGCCGAACGCGGCCAGCGCGAGGCCCTCGATCATGATCTGCATGCCGAGATAGGTCATGTCCCAACGCGAGTCGGACACGACGTCGTCGAGCAGGGCACGCAGATGGAGGTTGATCGGGAACTCGTGCGCGAGCTTCGTCTTCAAGTAGCGCGAATACACCTCGACGTGACGCGCCTCGTCCATCACCTGCGTGGCCGCGTAGTACTTCGCGTCGATCCACGGAACCTGTTCGACGATCTTCGCAGTGCAGATGAGCGCCCCCTGCTCGCCGTGCATGAACTGCGAGAGGGTCCACGCCTGGCTGGCGGCGCCGAGGTCGTACCACTCGTCGTCGGTCAGCTTCTCGAACGGGGTGCCGACCCGGTCGATGGCCATCGTCGTGTTCAACGGGTTGTTGGGATCGCGCGCGATCTTCCACGGGTCGACGTCGATGTCCCAGTCGATGTCGGACGACACGTTCCACATCGACGTCTTCGCCTTCTCGTAGAGCTTGACCAGTGCGGGCCGGCTCTGCTCGTAGTCCCACGTGAACAACGTGTCACCCACGGAGCGCACGGCGTGGATCGCCTCGTGCTTCTCGGCGTCGGAGATCGTCTCCGCGAGCTCGTCGAGGGATCCCGAGCGGACCTCGTCCTGTGCGTCCATGGCGACTCCTCCCGTCCGGCCCATCAGCATGGTACGACCCTACGGAAGCCTTCGGACCACGCCATCCCGCCGGATCACCTTCAGGGGTGGTTCACCCGTTCGAGTCGCCCGGTTCCTTTCCACGAAGGCGAGCAGCGATGGATCGGCCCGACTCCCCCAGTTCCGCCAACGTCGCCTCGTCGACATCGGTGTGGAACGTCGCGTGGAAGCGGTTGACCAGATTGCTGAGGCCGACGGTGAAGCAGAGCTCGATCAGCTGGCGTTCGTCGAAGTGGTCGGCGAGCTCCCCGAAGAGGGCATCGTCGATCGACTCCAGACGCGTCGACCGGCGGGCATAGGTGATCACCACACGCTCGAGGTCCGTGTAGACGTTCTGCGGCAACGGATCGTCACGAAGGTGGGCGAGCTTCTCGTCGACCAGTCCCGCGTTCCGACCGAACGCGACATGCGTCGGCACTCAGTAATGACAATCGCTGGCGACCGACGCGCCGAGGTAGGCGAGCTCACGGAGGTCGGTGGGAAGTGAGCTCAGGAAGTACGCCGACGCCCCGAAGTGCGCGAAGCCTTGCAGTGCCTCGGGATGGTTCGCGATCGCTCGATAGATGTTGTAGTCGCGCCCCGCCGCGGCACGCGCGCCCTGGAGCAAGCCGCGTGTCGCGTCGTCGAGGTTCGGGTCGTCCGGGTCTACGAGCGGGATGCGCGTCATGCGGGGACGTAGGGAAAGCGGGTGAGCATCTCGTTGCCATCGTCGGTGACGAGGAACGTGTCTTCACCATGGATGCCCGCGTCCGTGAAACCCAACGCGAGGACCATCCCCGGTCGGAGCACCTCTGCCTCGTCGACGAGCTCGTCGCCCGTCCCGACGCCATGCAACTCGGAGTGCTGCGTGAGCAGGTGCTCCGCCGGCGTGCCCGGATGTATCTGCGCCACCAACGGCTCGCGCACTTCCTGCCACAGCACGATCTCCGCGCGCCGGGCCTTCGTCGCTTCGCCGCAGGGCCACGTGCGGGCCAGCCGTCCCTCCCAGCCGCCGGCGAGCACGCCGACCGACGCGTCGACGAGGTCGCCGTCACGGATCACACGGTCGGTGGAGAAGCTCGCTCGCTCGTCGTCGTCGATCGCATGGAACACCGCTTCGAACACGGGCGTCGTCACACCGTGCGCGGCAGTGGCCTCGGCGAACACGGCGAGAAGATCGATCTCACGCACGCCGGGTAGGAGCGCGCCGAGGGCCACGCGCAACGCGTCCTCGGCCACCGCGATCGCGGCCTTGATCGCCGCGATGTCGGACGGGCTCTTGATCCGGCGAACCGACGCGAGGAGGTCTTCACCGTCGACCAGCTCCGCGTCGGGCAACACGCTTCCCAGCAACTGCGCGAAGCCCGGCGTCATCCCGTCGACGCCGACGCGACGCGCGCCCCCGACGCCCGGGATGGCGCTGAGCGCGCGGAGGATGTTGGCCGGGTTCCAACTCATCGGGAACAGCTGGCCTCGGGGAAGCGGAACGAGGTCGTCGGTCGTGCTGAGCAGGTGGACCGCACCGGTCTCGCGCACGACGACACACCCGGGGCCGAACGGTCGCGTCCCGGCGAGCCACAACCGGCTCGCACCGGAGAGGTAGCGCGCGTTGCTCTCGCGGCCCAGCACGAGAACATCCACGTCGCGGCGCTTCATCTCGTCGATGCACCGCTGCACGTGCTCGGGATCGTTGACGGGTGTCATGCGAACGGCCAGTAGTGGTGATGGGTGAGGAACTCGCAGCCGTCGTCGGTCACCGTGACGATCTCCTCGGCGCGGTAACCGCCGTGGCCCTCCTCCCAGGCAATGGGTTCGAGCACGATGATCATGCCTGGCGCGAGCGTGATCGACGCATCGAAGGCGGGCCCGAGGTCCGTTCCTACGAGCGGCATCTCTGCACTGTCGGTGCCGATGCCGTGGCCGAGATAGAGGTGTGAGGGCCATGGCCGACGGCCGTAGACCGTGCCCGCCGCGCGCACGAGGTCGGCTGCGGTGGCACCCGGGCGGATCTCGGCGGCCACGCGTTCGAGGATGGCGCGCCATTCCCGGAACTGGGCGAGCTGGCGGTCGTCGGGTTCCCGACCGACGGTCCACGTGCGGCCGAAGTCGGACGCGTAGCCGTGGAAGTTGATCCCGGTGTCGACCCAGATCACGTCGCCCCGCTCGAGACGCTGCTCGCGGGTCACCGTCGGGAACACCAGATCGCCAGTGAGGCTGAACGGACCCGCGTCGATCGACGGCGGCATCACCTGGAAGATCGGATCGACCGTGTTCGCCGTCGCGCCGAGCTCGTAGACCCGGCGGAGGAAGCGCCCGCTGAGCTCCGTCGTGTGCACGCCGGGCGCGAGGATGGCCTCGACGTCGCGCATCGCCGCTTCGTTGATGAGCTGCGCGGCTCTGATGAGCTCGATCTCGTCGCGCGTCTTGATGACCTTCGCCGTGCTCATGATCGGCGCGGCGTCGATCGGGCCACGCTCGTCGAGGGTGCGATACAGCGGATAGGTGTACTCGTCGATCGCGATACGACCCGCCGGAACCGTCGCAGCCAGCGCGCCGGCTCCGACGTCGGTCTCGACGTGCAAGGCCTCGTGCCGGTGGTCGTCGGGTAGCTCGGGCGGTACACCGTCGGGGAACGCAGTGAACAGGTGCGGCCACTCGGCGCCGGCATGCACCACCGCCACCATGCGTTGATGTGCCGCGAGTGATGCGTCGGCGGCCGGCGCACGCGCGCCCGTCGCGTACGCGACGTTGTTCTGGCCGATGAGCACCAAAGTGTCGACGTCGTCGGCGCGCATCGCGGCCTGAAGCTTGGCGAGACGTTCGCGACGAAGCCGCGCGAAGTCGACCAGCGGGGCTTCCAGCGTGAGCGTCACAGCGCGACGTTCACGACGTGACATCGAGGTTGTAGGCCTCGACGGCGTTCTGCCCCAGGATGCGGGCCTGGTCGGGCTCGGGCAACGACGACACGGCTTCCTCGACCTCCTTCAGCACACCCGGGTGATACTCGGGATGCGGGTAGTCGGAGGCCCACAGGATCCGATCCGATCCGAGCCATTGCGCGCAGGCCGCGAGGTTCCATTCCTCGGCTTCGAAGCCGGCATAGCACTGGCGCCGGAAGTACTCGCTGGGCAGCAGGCTGAGCCACCGTTTCTCGAGTGGGAACGCCTTCACCTGCTCGTCCATGCGTTCGAGCAGCGTCGGTATCCATCCCCCGCCCGACTCGAGGAACAGGAACCGCAGACGCGGGAACCGCTCGCACACACCACCCATGATGAGCCGCCCCATGCTCACGGTCATGTCCACGAGGTTGCCGACCGCCTGCCCGAGGCCCGATCCTCCGTGCAGCTCGTCGACCGAGGAGTTCGTCACCATCAGGTTCTCGCTCTCGAGCACGAGACCGAACTTCCGGCACGCACCCGGGGTGTCGACATGCACTCCCGGGTGCAACGCGACGGGAACCTCGAGCTCCTGCGCGGCCGCCCAGAACGGGTCGTACACCGAGTGGCTCAGCGGCAGCTCGTCGACGTACGCCGACGGGCGGATGAACGCGCCGCGCAGGCCGAGGGTCTGCACCGCGCGTCGCAATTCCGCAACCGCACGGTCGACGTCCTGCAGCGGAACTGCGGCCATCGCGAACAGTCGTTTCGGGGCCGCAGAGCAATACTCGGCGACCCAGTCGTTGTAGGCGCGCACGCAGTCGGTGACGAAGTCGATGTCGTGCAGCGCCGGGATCGGGTCGACAGGACCGAAGAACATCGCCTGACTCGGATAGAGCACCGCGACGTCGATGCCGTCGCGGTCCATGTCGGCGAGGCGAGCGTTTGGATCGTGACCGCCGGGGGTTCGCAGGCTCTCGAGCAGCTCGTGGAACTGCCGCGCGGAGAGGCCTGCGGCCGCGGCCAGGCGGTCCTGCAGCTCGCGTCCGCCGCCCCGGACCACTCCGCCCGTGTAGACGACCTCGTAGACGTCGTCTTCCACGACCTTGCGCGGAATCCAGTCACCCCACCGGCCGGCATCCATGCGGGCCGTCCACAGATCGTCGGGCTCCATGGTGTGACCGTCCGCATCCACGACCAGCGGCGTGTGCATGGTCCCCCTTCCGGCCCGCACTCGCTTGCGGCTTCCTGACGTGTTCGTCAGGGATCTTGCCACCACGGCAGCGGGGAGCCAAGAGCGCACCGGACGCGACGGGGGTAGCGTCCACAACGGAGATGGAGCGGAGGCGTGGCCGGACGGCCGGGACGCCGAAGCGGCATCGACCAAGACATGAGGGCCGGGGGGCAGGCCTGACACGAAACTGGGACCGTCGGGATCACCGACGGCAGACGTGCATCGGAGGTCGGGCAGATGTGGGCAGGTCGACTACGGGCTGGAGTGGTCGCGGTGACCGCCGCAACAGCCATGTTGGGTGCGGGAGCGGTCGTGGCGCCGGCAGCTTCCGCGAACGAGAGCGCCAGTCATCTCTTCGTCTCGACGAAGGGCCACGACGGTGCCACGTGCGGCGAGGCCGAGAGCCCCTGTCGCACGATCGGTCAGGCAGTGAAGAACGCACGCGCCGGCGGCGAGGTGTCGGTACGTGAAGGCACCTACACGGAATCCGTGACCATCGCGAAGCGTCTCGAGCTCACGGGGGACGACGCGGTCATCGATGCCACCGGGCAGATCAACGGCATCAGCCTCACCGCAGCCGCGTCGGGGTCTGAGGTTCGCGGTTTCACGGTGAGGAACGCGATCGGCGAGGGCATCCTGTCGACCGCGAACGACGGCGTACGGATCTCGTGGAACATCGTCGAGAAGAACGACACGGGCGCGCACGATCCGAGCACGACGTATCCGCTGTGCCAGGCCAACGGGCCCATTCCGGGTGACTGTGGTGAGGGCTTGCACCTCGACGGCACGACACACGCCCGGGTCGACCACAACATCGTCCGCAACAACGTGGGCGGCATGTTGATCTCCGACGACGCCGCGTCGTCACACAACAACTGGATCACGCACAACGTCGTCAAGGACAACAAGGAAGACTGCGGCATCACGATGCCGTCGCATACCACCAACACGGTCCACGACAACGTGATCGCGTTCAACACGTCGACCGGCAACGGAGCGGCAGGCGTGCTCATCGCGGCGTCCGGCCCCGGCGACAACGACTTCCACAACCTGGTGCAGGGAAACCGCATCTGGGGGAACGGCGAAGGTGGCGTCATGATGCACGCGCACGCGCCGGCTCAGAACATGGACGACAACCGTGTCATCGGGAACTGGATCGGCACCAACAACAAGGTCGGCGACATGGACTCCGGTGACATGCAGACCACCGGAATCATCGTGTTCTCGGCCGTCGTGCCCGTGAAGGGGACCGTCATTCACGACAACACCATCGAGAACAACCACTTCGGAATCTGGCTGTCGAAGACCATCGCTACAGGTGGTATCTCCGACAACAGCTTCGACGACGTCGCGGTGCACGTGTTCCAGTAGACCGTCACGGCACGCGACAGCGTCGACCACGAGGGCCCCTGCTCCGGCGGGGGCCCTCAGTCGCGCAACGCTCGCCCGATCCGCGCGCCGGCCGGGTGTCGGGGTTCGGAGCCGGGGGAGCTCTTCACCCCGAAACCCACCGGCGCGCGCTCCGCACGTCGCCTACGTCCGTGGGGTGGTGCGGAAATCCGCTGGGCAGCCCCGTCGGGCTGCGCGTGAAAGATGCTCGGGGACCTGACTCCGCGAAGGGCGCGTCTGCTTGGAAGCCCATCGTCGGTCCCCTCTCCGCCGTACGTCGGACCGATCCTGCAGTGGTGCGGGCGTCCGCGCTGCGCGCGCGTACCCATCCGCTGTGGGTACGTGTGCTCAGGAACGCGTCCGAACCGTCAGATGGCGGCTCGTGACCGCAAGGACTTCTCGTCGATCAGATCGATGCTGCGGCCCGTCGCATGGATCCAACCGAGCGCGCGTAACGACTGCAGCCCCTTGACGACCGCCTCCCGTGAGAGCCCGGCGAGCGCGGCCAGCTCGTGCTGGGCGAGCGGCAGCCGCACCGACCGACCGCCGTTGTCGTCGACGCCGTAACGATCGGCCATGTCGACGAGGCACCGGCACAAGCGAGTCAGTGCATCAGCTGTACCGAACTCGAGTTGACGTTGTGAGCTGTCACGCAGTCGCGCCACGATCGTGTGCAGCAACTCGGTCATGACGCGCGGCGTTCGATCGAGAAACTCGTTGAACGTGGGTATCGGGACGACAAGCGTGACGACGCGGGTGAGCGCGACGGCGGTTGCCGAGCGCGGCGCCTCGTCCACCGCGGAGAGCTCTCCCAGCACCTCTCCCTTGTCGAGCACGCCGAGAATCACATCCCGCCCGTTCGTCGCGACGCGCGTGATCTTCACCTGTCCCGAGAGCACGATGAGGACGTCGTGCGCCTCGTCCCCGTCGCTGAAGAGCACCGACCCCCTGGGGATCGTGCGGATGCGGCCCTTCGATTCGAGATCGTGACGCTCCGCCGGCGTCAGGCGGTCGAAGAAGGTCCCCCGGCTCACGCCGGAAGGTTAGGACCGCCGGCCGCGGCCGGTCCGCGCAAATGCCGCCGTCTTCTCGGTTGGGGGCAACTAGTCGGCCTCGGGCCGAAGCGTCGGGAAGAGCACCACCTCGCGGATCGACGACACGCCGGCGAGGAGCATGATCAGCCGATCGATGCCGATGCCGAGCCCGCCCGTCGGCGGCATGCCGTACTCCAGCGCACGCAGGTAGTCCTCGTCGACGCCCTCGGCCTCCTCGTCACCCGCGGCCTTCAGCCGCGCCTGGGCCTCGAAGCGGGCACGCTGGTCGACCGGATCGTTCAACTCGCTGAACGCGTTGGCGAGCTCGCACCCTCCGACCACACCCTCGAACCGTTCGACGAGCGCGGCGTCATCGCGGTGTGTGCGGGCGAGCGGTGAGACCTCGCGCGGGTAGTCGAGCACGAAGACCGGCTCGGTCAGCTTGGGCTCCACCAGGTCGTCGTACAGCTCCATGATGAGGCGACCGGCGCCCCACTGCTGCTCCACCGGCACGCCGAGCGACGTGCAGACCGCGCGTAGCTCCGCGACGGGTTGCGACGGGTGTACGCGGACGCCGGCGTGCTTCTCGATCAGATCCAGCATGGGCACGCGGGGCCACGGCGGCGCGAGGTCGACCTGACGTCCCCCGATATCGACCACGGTGGTGCCGAGAGTCGCTCGGGCCGTCGACGAGACGAGCTCTTCGGTGAGATCCATCATGTCGTGGTAGTCCGCGAACGCCTCGTAGAGCTCCAGCATCGTGAACTCGGGATTGTGACGGGTGTCGATGCCTTCGTTGCGGAAGACGCGCCCGATCTCGAAGACCTTGTCGAGGCCACCGACGATCAGCCGCTTGAGATGGAGCTCCAGCGCGATCCGCAATCGCAGTTCGAGGTCGAGCGCGTTGTGGTGCGTGACGAACGGGCGCGCCGCCGCCCCGCCGGCCTCGGCGGTCAGCACGGGGCCTTCGACCTCCACGTAGCCGCGCTCCGCCAGGAAGCGTCGGATCTCGGTGATCGCGGCGGAACGGAGCGCGAAGATGCGGCGGGCGTCGTCGTTGACGATCAGGTCGACATAGCGCTGACGGAACCGGGTGTCGACGTCGGCCAGGCCGTGCCATTTGTCGGGCAGCGGACGCAGCGCCTTCGCGAGCAGCTGAAACCGCTGCACCTTCACGGAGAGCTCGCCCTTCTTCGTGGTCATCACGGTGCCGGTCACACCCACCCAGTCGCCCCGGTCGAGGCGGTCGAACTCCGCATGTGCGTCGTCGCCGATGACACCGCGGGAAACGAACAGCTGCACCGAGTCGTCGCGGTCACGAATCGTCGCGAACGTCAGCCTGCCCTGGCGCCGGAGCAGCATGATGCGTCCGGCAACGGTCACCTCCACATCGGTTTCCTCACCCGGCTGCAGGTGGCCGTACTGCTCGCGCAGCTCCGACAGCGTCCGGTCGCGGTGGAACGTGACCGGATACGGGTCGACGCCGCGCTCGCGCAGCTCTTCGACGTCGCGGGCGCGTCGGGCGCGTTCGTCCTCGGTCGTGGGCGCGTCGTCAGGCGCGGCGCCGCCCGGGGCGACTTCGTTCATGGCCGTCCACCCTAACGGTCCGGGTCGGAGCGGCCCTCAGTGTTCGTGGGCGCAGTGCTCCTGCGGCGCGACGTCGAGACTCGGGTTCCGATCGAAGAACCCGACGGGTACGAGCGTGAACCCGGTGTACTCCACGGGCATCACCGGCCAGTCCTCCGGGCGGGGGACGTGCGTGACGCCGAACGTGTACCAGAGCACGACGTCGGTGTCGTCGAGGGTGCGGTCCGCGGCCGTCCACTCGGGAAGGCCGGCGCCGCCACCGTGCTGGTTCGGATACTCGCCTGCCGCTCGCATCTCATCGGGCGAGTACGGCGTCACCCAGAGATTCTTGGTCGCGAACGCTGCACGCCGCCCGATGCTGGAATCGGGCGACGCGAGGAGGGTGGGAGTCGAACCGGGGACGAGCTTGTATCCGACCGGTTCTCCGAGCCGGTTGAGCCGGCGCGGGTTCACGACCTTCCACGTGCGGCTCCGTGCCGGGTCGACGACCCGCTGCGCTTCCGACTCGCGGCCGAGCAGCGTCGGCCGCGTCACGAACGCGTTGGCGAACGGGTTGTCGGATCCGGACGGGACGGCTTCGACGTCCACCTCGTACACCGAATTCGTGGTGCCGTCGACATCGAAGTCGAGGCGGAAGTTGAAGAGGTGCTGATGGTTGGGCGCGGCCAGTTGGGGCGCGACGAGTGAGCCGTATCGGGGCTGCTCGCCGGGAGCGACGGCCATCGTCTGCATGATGCCGGTGAGCTTCACCTCGTGCTGGACCATCCCGTCTTCGTACAGGTACCAGAAGAACCCGTACTCGTAGTTGCCGACGGTGTGGATCGAGCTGATCACCAGGCGGCGCCTGCGCCGAACCTCCGTGTTGCCGGTGTGCATGTCGACGTGCTTCCAGAGGATTCCGTAGTCCTCTTCGTGCAGGCAGATCGCCTTCTCGACGACGTACGGATCGCCGCGCTCCGTGCTCATGACCGCGTCGAAGTAACGGATCACCCCGAGGCAGTCGCACCCGAGGGTGAGCGAGTTCACCATCCGACCGAGGCCCCATTCACCAGCGTCGAAGGCGTTCTTCCACGCGTGCATCGGGCTTGCGTCGCCGTAGGGCACGACCATCTCGCTCAGTGCCGCACGGTGGAGGATCGGCCTCACCTCACCGCCGTCCTCGTAGCCGACGGAGTGGAGCACGAGCCCGTGGATGGGGTGCATCGACACCCGGAAGCGCCACCGTTGCCAGGAGACCTCGTGACCCTCGACACGGAAGCTCGGGCCATCGGGTTGGACGATCTCGAGGGGCTTCCTGTCGTCACGAAGGGCACCGACGTCGTTGGGGCCATAGTTGGCACACTCAGGCGGAACGTCCACCACGCCGTGGTCGTCGACCTGCACGACCGTTCCGCTTTGGAAGTCGTAGTAAGCGAGCACGCCCTCGATCGGGTGCGCGTAGCCGTTGTCGGCCTCGTCGTGACGCAGGTACGAGAGCACTCGCGTCAGACGCCGCCCCGTCTCGACGTCGAGCCCGAAACGCCCTGCGGGCCACGGGTCCAGCTGGATCTTCTCGAAGTCGGTGATGCCGCGCCGGCGCATCGCCTCCTGCCACCGAGGCTCTTCCTTCACGGCGAGGATCGCGTCGAAGCAGTCCTCGAACAGGAGTGCCGGCTGCACGTCTTCGACCTCGCGCCAGGACGAGACGCGATGATCGGTCAACGACACGACGACTTCGGACACCACGCCTGTGGCCCGGTCGATCAGGACCGCGGCCGCCCGGCGCTCGACCGGCGAGCCTTTGGCGTACGCGTCGAGCTCGTCCTTGCGCGGTTCGTCGAGGGCGACGTAGGAGAACCGCACCGTGTCGGGGACCGCGCGTCCCTCACGCAACACCGTGACCGCGGACGCGATCTCGTCCGCGCCGAGTGGCTCGAGGGGATGCGCGACCGCGGCGTCGGAGGCGGGGACCTCGACCGAGCTGCTCATGGGAATCCCTCCGTCCTCCAGTGACGTACCGGAGCGCGACGGATTATCCCGCGAACGAGCAGCGACGTGTCAGACGCCTCACGACTCCAACGGAGTATCGGCGGTCGTGGCGGTCTCCGCGGTCTCGGCTCGGGCTCGACGGGCGGCACCGTAGGCCTCGAAGATCAGCATGACGCCGTACACGAAGGCGACCGTGCCGACGACGTGAAGGATGAACGACGCCTGGTGGTGGAACTGCGACATGCCGAGCAGCTTCAGGGTCCACGTGACGATGCGGTTCCCGAGGAACGCCAGCAGACACAGGCCGGCGGCGGCGAGCACCCGCGGTTCACGGAACCAGGCGGAGCGACGCGTAGCGGGAATCAATGGGGTGCCTCCACGTTCCTGGCCTGGTGGGTGACGTCGCTCGGATCGCTGTGCAGCCGGTAGACGTCGATCCGGTCGATCGAGCGTACGTACCGATAGTGGTCGGCGACGATTCCGGCCAGGCTCGGATAGTTGGTGAGCGGGTAGTACTGCGAGCCTCGGATCCGGGCGGGCGAGGTGTCGAGGATGTATTCGGGCGGATGGTTCGCGAAGTCGCCCCAGAACTCGATCCAGGCGCCGGGCGTGGCGAGGTCGGGCGAGACCGCCTGTGGCGGTCGGCCTCCCCAGTGCCCGGTGAGGAAACCGGTCGTGATGAAACGTGTCGCGGGCTCACGACCCGAGGCCCAATAGATCTCGGGCAGGTGGCCCCACACCAGGATGTGATCCTGCGGCTTCGTGTGATCGGCGAGGAAGCTGCTCACCTTGGCGTACGCGGGCTCGTTGTCGAGCTGATCGGCCCAGAACGCCGCCACGGAGAAACCCGTGGCGATCATGCACGCGAATGCGACCGTCGCCACCGCGAGCCCGACGTGTTTGCGGACGAGCACGCCCGTGGTGAGGAGCACGAGCGGAGGAAGCAGTTGTAAGTAGTAGTGGCCGAAGAAGCGGAACCCGATCGCCACGGAGATCGCAGCCGAGAGGAGCCACAGCCACAGGTCCGCGTTCTCACGCCGTGACCGCCACGCGAACGGCAGAGGCAGCAGCAAGGGCATGTTCGCACCGACGTAGGAACCGGTCTTCTGCAAGAACCGCCAGACGACGAACATGGACGCGTTCTTCGCCTCGAGGTAGCTGCCGTTGCCGAGAACGGCCCAGAAGAGCAGCTCGCCCGGCCCCACGATCAACGCGACGGCGGCAATCGGAACGATGAATCCCGCGAGCGCGTCCCGAACACCGCGCCGACCTCGGAGCTTCGCGACGATGAAGATGACCGGTAGCAGCGTGGCCGCGGCCGTCTGCTTCGCCAACGTCGCGACGGCGAGCGCGACACCTGCCGACACCGTATGTTTGCGACGCGCCAGGACGAAGCCGGCCGTCATCGCGGGCAGCATGAAGATCTCGAAGTTCGCGGCCTGACCGTCTTGCGGAACGAAGAGGAGACTTCCGAGCGCGCACAGCAGTCCTGCGATCCACGCCGCCCGATCGCCGTAACGTCGCCGGGCCTCGATCGCGACCAGCCACGCGGTCAGCGCGGCCGCGACGACCGCGAGCAGGCGCACCGTCCACAGACCGTTCGTACCGAACAAGCGGAACGTCGCCGCATAGAGATACGGGACGAGCGGCGGCTTCCGGTCGACCGCGTCGTGGTAGAGCCGTCCACCGTGGTTGAGCACCTGAGCCTGCGTCGCGAGGAACGTCTCGTCGGAGTTGAAGACGTCGACCTTGAAGCCGGCGGTGTGGAGCAAGGCGAGCAGGGCGAGCAGCACCGCGAGCAGCCGCCAGGGATGCCATGACCGCGCGACATCGGCATGCGTCGCAGCAAGCGTGTCGCGCGTCTCGACGGTGCTCGTCGGCTCGACGCCGACCACGATTCGCGAATCCACCGGGCTCCTCACCCGTTCGTCGACGTCGACATTCTGACCCGGCACCGCCGACTTGAACCCATCGAACCGCTCGACGGGCTCCGAGCCACCAGGTTCTTCGGACGACGGAATACTTATCGACCCGGTCCACCGCCGTCACGACACCCCGATCGAGCGGGGCGGTGCCGCCACCGAAGCCGAACCGAACCCTCGGCATTACCTCGCGCCGAACGTCGCCGCAGGCGCGCGTTCCGGCGTCACATCGAGGCGCGGTGCAACGGCACCGAGCCCGTCGGCGAAACCCTGCCCGTTGTCGGCACGTCGCGCGAGCCACGTTTCCGCGGCCCCGCAGCACCGCGCGTCAGTGCATCTTCATGCGAAGCCGGCGTGCCGAAGGCTCCCGACCCCCGAAGAGGTCTTCTCGCCGGGCACGTGTGCTTCCCAACAGCACCAAGGTCGCGGCGTTGACGGCGACGAACGCCACCACTGCCACAACAACGATGACCACCACAGGCATTTCACTGGAATACCACATCCGAATGGCGCGGAGAATCATTTGTGCCGCAGGTCCCGTTCTCTCAGCCGACGAGCGACGGCGTGTCGCTCGCAACTTTCCGGAACGGGTAGGCCAGATGAGCCAGGTAGCCCTGCGCCGGCACGGGGTCCTCGACGCCGAACGCGGTCGGACGACGTCGCTTCGGCAGGTATGCGGTGCCGAAGATCAGGTCAACCAGCGGTAAGCCGAAGTTCTTGTCACGTGCTTCGGGATCCACCGAATGATGCCAGTGATGCCACTCAGGCGTGTTGACGATCCAACGAAGCAGCGGGAAGCGCAGTCGTACGTTTGCATGTTGGAACAGCGCGAGGAGTGTGAAGAACACGGTCACTCCTGCGAAGGTTCCACCGCCGTAACCCAAGAGGAACGCCGGCGTGAGCG
This sequence comes from uncultured Burkholderiales bacterium, assembly GCA_964548555.1. Lineage (GTDB taxonomy): Bacteria > Actinomycetota > Acidimicrobiia > IMCC26256 > JAMXLJ01 > JAMXLJ01. The sequence continues at coordinate 12,803 of CAZJSY010000013.1, read as the reverse complement.
CGAACGCCTGCGTGAAGGCCGAGTCGATCGGGTGAAGGCGTCCCGACGCGACCCAGTCCATCTGCTCGATGCTGTGGTGCACAGCGTGGAAGCGCCAGAGCCACGGCACATGGTGCGTCAGTCGGTGTCCCCAGTAGTTGCCCACGAGCACAGTGACGACCGCGACCCCGATCGACAAAGCACCCGGGAGATGACCCTGCAGATCGAACGCCCGGATCCAGAGCACCGGCAGTGCGGCGAGGACGACGAGGACGACGGCGCCCACCGAGACGAGCAGGTTGTTGACGAGCAAGTGGGTGAGATCGGTCAGCAGCCCCGGCCGGCACACCCGTTGCGGCCGCAGGGCGAAGAGCTTCTCGAGCGGCACGAACAGGAGGAAGAGCACGCCGATGCCCACGACGGCGTTCCCGCGCACGCTCAGCGCGACCCCGAGAGCCACCGCGAACGTGAGCACCGTCACGAGGGCCGCCTTCGTCGGCCGGCCTTGCCTGTCCATGGTGTCGTTGTACTCCGGCTCTGTGAGGCCGGTGCGCCCGGAACGCGAGGATTCCGTGAAGAGGCGTCGTTGCGAGTTGGTCAGCCCGTCGCGGCGAGCAACCGGCCGGCGGCGGACTCCACGACGTCGAGGAGGGCCTGGCGGCGTTCGGCGGGCAGGTCGGAGCGCAGCTCGGCGGCGGCGGCGGCGATCGTCGCCGACACGGAGCGGACCTCGTAGGCGAGCGGATCACCGAGCGAGTCCAGGAGCGAGACCGTGGCCTCGTAGCGCCGAGCCCTGTCGACCGCGGCCGCCACTCTGGGGGCGAAACGCCGCATCAGGTCGAGCGCAGCATCGTCGAAGCGCTCACTCGGGGCCGCGCCGAACGTCATGACACCCATCAGCGAGCCCTCGTGCTCGAGGGGCGCGCACAACACCGACGTGAGCCGAGGTGTCGGTTGTGAGCCGGCGCCGAACTCCAACGGCACCGGGCCGGACACCAACATCGGTTCCCTCGCCAGCGCAACCTGCATGAGGATCGTCTCCGCGACGCGAGGCCCGTTCGTGGGATCCAACGACGCGACCTCACGAAGCTCCCCCTCGTCGACGAGCAGGCTGATGCTCGCGCTCGCCGCGACGACCATCGCTGCACCTTCCTGCAATGCGGAGGACAGCACGCCTTCGAGGTCGAGTGACGAGCCGACGACACGCTCGGCGTCGGCGAGCGCGGCCGACTCGAGGATCCGATCGGCGACCGCCAGGTTCAGCTGGCGCGCCTCGTCACCAAGGGTGCTGAGGCGTCGCAGGTGCATGTCCTTCTCGATCGCATACGCGATGAACGCGACCGTGAACAGGATCATCCCCAGCCTCGCCGTGTTGACGTCGACGATCGAGGACCTCTGCTTGAAATCGGTCCAGAGATCGTTCGCGAGCGTCGTCAGCACCAAACCGGCCAGCACGACCATGGCGACCGTCGCGATCTGCGCACGGCGCCGGCGGATCGCGCTGTCGCTCACGTGACCATCGCTGCGCACCCCCGTCGCGCGCTCTTCGCGCCGGATCTCCTCACGGATCGCTTCGATGGCCTCGTGCATGGACTCTCCCCGGCTGTCGATCACTCCTCGCGGTATCGGAGGATTCGCACGCGAAGCTTGAACGCGAACCGCGCGAAAGTTGATCGACCTGCGGAGGTCGTCAGCGGTCCTGAGCAGTCACCCAGTCGAGCATCTCGTAGTAGACCCGCAGGATCGAGTCGGCGTAGCCGTCGGCCGTCGCCCAGGTGTGCGTGAGCCCGGCCCATGTTGGCGCTTGGCCCTTCCGGAAGTTCTGGTCCATGTTCGGATCCACCGGCGGATGCGCGAAACGAGTGACGGTCATCGTCTTGTCCGCGTAGACGTGCAGATACTGCATCTGCACTCTGACGCCCGTGCGCGCGTCGGGATAGATGTGCCCGTGCGCGCAGCTATCACACGCGCCCACTCCCGCGAAGTTGTTGTCCGTTCCGTTCACGAGCCCGCCGGCCGGGTACGAGAACGAACCCGTTTCGAGGATCGACTGTGCGAACGCGATGTCGCCCCGCACACCCTCGTCGTGGCCTTCTTGGAGGAACAGCGCGCTCAGCTCGTCGATCGTCACGGTGGTGTTCGCACGGTTGCGGGTGGCCTTGTACCACGCGGCCATCTGCTCGGGCGTGAGGACGGGCGTCCCGAGAATCGGAGTGTTGATGCCGGAGGCCACCGAGAGCCAGCGGTTGAGTCGCGCGTGCGCGCGATCGGCCGCCGTCTGCGCATCCGCGACGCGCCGGTCCGATGCGGGAATGGTCCGCTCGACCTCGCTGACCCGCGTCCTGCGGCGCCCCCGCTCCGCCTCGGCGTCCTGTGCCGCGCGGCGGGCGGCGGCGTGGTCCGCCCGGGCCTGAGCGATCACCCGCTGGCGCGCGTCGCCGGCCCTGCTCAGGAGCAGTTGGCGGCGACTCGCGTCCAGCGGATCGGTCGACGTCGCGAGCGCGTCGAGGGCCGAGACCGAGTCGCTGTGCATGTACGTGATCGCAGCGACCTTCTGGAGCTCGGCCCGGCTGGCGTCGTAGCGGGCGGCCGCGTCGGCCGCCGCGACGTTGAGAGCGGAGCTGGCCGCCTCGGCCTGCGTCAGTGCGGCTCTGGCCGCAGCGAGGTCCGCCGCGATCCCGTTGCGGCGTGCCGTCGCATCGGCGAGGACGCCGTCGGCGCCCCGGGCCTCGGCCGACAGCGTCGCGATGCGGAGCTGCGGTGTGGGGTCGGGAACCGGGGCCACGGTCGGGACGGGAGAGGCGGCGCCGCCCGGGAGGGGCGCCGTATCCGCGCCGACCGGGGCCGCAAGGCCGACGAGGAGGCTCACGAGGACGAGCGCGACCGTCGCGCCGATACGTCTCACGCCCATGGTCATCGGCACGCGGGCGCCGGCGGTTGACGGACGTCGAACATTCACTTCAGGCCGGCGAGCCCTGGACACGCAGCGGCTCAGGCGCCACGGGCAGCACCTCGGGAGCCTCCGTCCTCGCGGCATCACGAACGACGGTCGCGATCATGACGCCCCGCAACACCACGAAGGCCAGCAGCGCGTACGCCCACGTCGTCGTCCACCGGAAGTGGTGTCCCAGCCGGCCGAACACGATGACGAACACGCCCAGATCGGCGAGGACATATCCGAGGTAGTCGCGTCGCGGGATCGCCAGCATGACGAAGATCGGCACGAGCCAGAGGTCGTACTGGGGCGAGTAGACCTTGTTCGTGAGCATGAAGAGTCCGGTGGCGGCGGCACTCGCCGCGATCGGACCGACACGACCACGCCACGCCATCCACGTGATGATCGCCATGCCGGCGACGAGCGTCAGGAGCGCACCGGTGTTCGCAATCGTGCGGATGGTCGTGTGGGCCGCCCACGGATGCAGCGCGGGGGTTCGCACGACGTAGTGCCACAGGCTGCCCCACGTCGGTGTTCTCCTCGATTGAAAGCGGAGCGCAAATAGCCAGCCGTTCGGGCTCGCGATCATGACCGGCACGTTCACGAGCGCGAACGAACCGGCGGACCATCCGAGCACGCGCAGCGCGCCGCGCCGATCACCCACACGCAGACGGTGGACGACGAGCGGTGGCACGAACAGACCCGGGTAGAGCTTCACGGCCGCGCCGATCCCGAGCAGAGCGCCCGCGCTCCGGTCGCGGCGCGCCTCGTACGCGAGAAGACCGGCGACCGCGGGTGCCAACGCGAACATGTCCCAGTTGGCCGACGCGTAGAGCGCGAGCGGCGGAGCGATGGCGAAGTACCACGCACGTCGTTCGTAGCGTCGCACCAGCAACCACGCGGTGAGCATCGCCAGCGCGAGACTCGCGAGCGACGTGACGGTGAAGAACGAGCGGGCGGTGCTCGTCACGAGCGTCGCCGCCCAGAACACCACACCGACCCCCACCGGATACTCCAGGTTCCGGTCGATGTAGGGGAGCGCCCCGGCCCTGATCCCGTGGTTGTCGTAGTCGCGGCCGAGGTCGCTGATGCACGGGCGGCTGCACACCGCGAGACGCACGCCCATTCCGGCACCTGCGGTGAGTGCGGTGACCAACAGAACCGCCGCGACGAGCCGGCGCGTGACTGACACGGCGCCGAATCCTACGGCGGCAGCGGGCCTCGCCGCATCGCGGGCAGAGCACGAGTCCGCATGCTTCATCACCTGCTCAGTTGGGACACTTGGTCGTGTTATTGACGACAAAGTGTCCCAACTGACGGAGTGGGGTCAGGCGAAGGCGGGCATGACGTGGTGCGCGAAGCGGCGCAGCGTGGCCGGATCGGCACGATCGTGGGTGAAGAACACGAAGAACGTGATGCCCCGATCGACCTGCTCGCGGATGCGTTCGATCACCGTGTCGGGCGTTCCCGCGTAGCCGCCCTCGGTGAGACCCCACATCGGTCCTCCGAAACGGCGGTTCGCGAGACGCATCGCATCGTCGAGATCCGCGCTGCGCTCTATGAGCACCATGACGGCCTCGTGCGAGATGCGAATGGTCGACGGGTCCCGGCCGACGGACTCGCAATGACGTTGCAGCGCAGCGAGCTTCGCGTCGAATTCGCCCAACGCGTACGTTGGGCAGTTCCACACGTCGGCGTACCGGGCGACGATGGGCAACGTGAACGTCTCGCCCGCGCCGCCGACGTGGATTGGCGGTCGTGGCCGTTGCACGGGCGCCGGCACGTTCGGCATGTCGCGCAGGCGGTAGTAGTGGCCGTCGAACGACGACGACTCGTTCTCGAACATGGCCGTGACGACCGCGAGCGCCTCGTCGAGCGCCGCCGAGCGTTCGCGCGCCGTGCCCCATGGAATGCCGGCGCGTTCGTGCTCCGGCGGGTACGACCCGCTGCCGATCCCGAGCTCGAGGCGGCCTCCGGAGATCACGTCGAGCGACGTCGCCATCTTCGCGAGGAGCGCGGGGTGCCGAAACGTGTTGGACAGGACGAGGTGGCCGACACGTAGACGGGTCGTGTGGGCGAGCACGCTCGTCGCGAGGGTCCACGCCTCGAACGACGGTTGCTGAGGGAGCTCGGGTCCGTAGAGATGATCGAAGAACCAGAGCGAATGGAATCCGAGCTCTTCGCACAGATCGGCGCGCGCACGGATCTCGTCGTACGAGAACCCGATCTGCGGTACGTAGATGCCGAAGTCGACGCTCGTGTCAGCCACAGGCCGCGCACCGTACACTCCCCGCCATGCCGGGCGTCGCGTTCAACCACATCGGTCACTGCGTCACCGATCTCGAACGGTCACGTCGCTTCTACGAGGAGGTACTGGACTTCACAGTCGAGCGCGAGATCTCACCTCCCGACGATCCCTCGGCGAAGCTGCTGCGCATGGAGCCGCCCATCGGGATGACCGCGTGCTACTTGCGTCGCGACGGGCTCGTGCTCGAGCTCTTGCACTACGCGCGCGCCGGAACGAAAGCTCACCCGCCCCGCGTGATGAACGAGCCGGGTCTCACACACGTGTCGCTGAGCGTCGACGACATCGCGGCCGTGTGCCGGCGCATCCCCGAGTACGGCGGCGAGGTCCTCGCCGACACCGATATCGGCTTCGGCGTGTTCGTGCGCGACCCCGACGGGCAGCTCATCGAGCTCCTGCCGATGAGCTATCGCGAGCAGCTCGACGCGTCGTCGGGCTGAGATGCGCCGAAGGCGCACGACGCAGCCCGTCGTACGGCTTGGAAGCCATGCGCGTTGGGAAGGCTGCCGGTCGCGTATCGTTGATGAGCCGGACGAAGGACGACTCGATGCACGACCGGATCGGGCTCCTGTATCTCGAACGACTCGGCGCGGACGACGTCGATCTGCTCGCAGACGCGGCACGAAGAGCCGGTCGCCGGGACGTCGACACCGCCCTCCTCCGGGCGGAGCCCAACCGGATCATGCCGCTCCTTTCCGAGGAAGCCACCCGCGACGCGGTGTTCGGCACGCCCGAAGACCTCGCCACGCCGGCGCGCATCGTCGCGGCGCGCGCTCCCGCTTCTGCGTTCCTGACCTTCGCAGTCGCGGTGCACCGTGCGGCAGCCGAGCTCGAGGCCCTTCGTTTCACCGCGGAATGGGTCGGCCCCCGCCGGCGGCTCCCCGTGTTCGACGTACCGGTGCTGCGTGAGTTCGTCGCGGACCCGTTGCGGCGCCTGTTCCTCGTCGAGCTGCTCGCGTCCTACACGCACGTCGCAAGCGGCGCGACATGGGAACGTACGTCGCGAGGGTGGCGTCGACGGCGCTTCAGCGAGCTCGAGCCTGCGCAGCTCGCCGCGATGGTCGACGTGGTACCCGAGTCGGAGCGCCCCGGCGTCTACCGCCGGCTCGGCGATCTCGCGCTGTTCCTCACAGGCGTGTTCCCGGATCACACCGCCGCACGGGGCCTCCCACCCGTCCAGCGTGGCCGGCTGCTGCGCGTGAGCGGCGTCGAAGGTGACATCGAAGACGTGCTGCCGTCGGATCTCGCGTCGCTCGGCACCGTCGGCCTGCTCGAGCTCCTCGGCGAGCGGTGGTACCGACTCGCGGTCGCCGGCGCGCAGCCGCCGTTGACCGCCACGATGCAGGTAGCCGCGGCCGTCTCAGAGCAGTTCCGCCAGGCCCGGCGGGTGCTCAACTTCGTCACCGACCAGTTCCTGTTCCCGCTGCGCGGGCAGTGGTTCGGCGTCAGCTGACCGGGCGCGGCAACGTCACGTCGGCGACGAGTGACCCATCGGTCTCGGTGACGACGAGGTCACCCGCGAGGTCGCCGGCGGCCGTGGCGATCACGTCGAGCGTGTGAGAAGCCTCCGGCTCCCCGCTCCACCCCGTGCACGACACGGTGAGACCCACGCTGTCGACGCCCGTGCGCACGGTCACCGTGATCGCGTCGCATCGCTTCGCTACGGCGGCGAGGATCTCCTGGGCCATCCGCAGCGTGCCCAGAGCGAAGGCGGAGTCCAGATCGGTCTCGAACGACGGTTCCCCGATCTCCACGTAGGTGCCCACGTCTTCACGCACGAGCTCCACCTCGTTCGCGAGCGCGGCCGTCAGACGTTCGGCAGGCGAACGGAGCTCGGTCCCGCCGGGAACAGGAGCGCGGGTCCAGCCTCCACGGTGCTGGCGCACCTGCTCCAGACGCCACAGCGCCTCGGCCAGCCCCGGCGGACCGGACTCGAGGGTGAGCTGGTGCTCGAGGCGGGCCACGGTGTCCCGGAGCTTCACCGCGAGGGCGTCCGCCTCGTCGCGACGGCGCGTCGCGTTCTCGGCGTCGCGTTCACTCGCCGCCGCCCGCGCTTCCAGCGCGACTTCGGAGCGCCGATCCCGCAGCACCACGACACACCCGCGCGGAACGGGCACCTCCCGGTAGACGACCGGCACATTTGTGTCACGCGCGCCGGTGACGTCGCGGGCACCTGCCCGGCGGTCGCCGTTCAACACGCGTCGGTCGAAGGCGCCCGGCTCACCGAGGTCGTTCTGCGTCCAACCGAGGAGCGCATGCGCACGATCGTCGAGCGCGACGACCCGACGCGAACGGTCGAGTCGCAGCGTCGCGTCATCGTGGCCGGCGAGCGTCTCCAGCGCCGGAACGTTCCGCACCGCGCGCGCCGCGACAACGGTGACGATCAGCGCGACGAGGATCAGCGCACCGGCAACCGCGAACGCAACCACACCCACATGGTGCAGGCTACGCGTGTTGCATGTAGCGCGCGGTCACCCGGCGAGCAGCTCCCGTGCCCCGGTGTCGGCCGACGGGTGACGAAGACGCGCGAGCGCCTTCGACTCGATCTGGCGGATGCGCTCGCGTGTGAGGCTGAACAGCGCACCCACCTCTTCGGGAGTGCGCGGCTCGCCACGGTCGAGACCGAAACGCAGTCGCAGGATCTCCCGCTCGCGCTCGTCGAGCACCGACAGCAGCTTCTCCACCTCGGCCGGCAACATCGAGTTCGCCGCGACGTCGAACGGTATGTCGGCGGACCGGTCCTCGATGAGATCACCGAGCTCCGTCTCACCGTCCTCGCCCACCAGTTCCGACAACGAGACGGGCTCCGCCGCGTGACGGAGCAGCTCCGTGACCTTGGGCTCCGGCGTGTCGAGCGCCTCCGAGAGCTCGCTCAAGGTGGGACCGCGGCCGAGCTCGGCCTCCAGCTTCGCCCTGGTCTTCTGCAACCGGGCCAGCTCGTCGCCGGCGTGGACGGGGAGACGGATCGTGCGTCCAGTGTTCGCGATGCCGCGCTGGATGGCCTGGCGGATCCACCACGTCGCGTAGGTGGAGAACTTGAAGCCCTTGCGCCAGTCGAACTTCTCGACCGCGTGCATCAGTCCGAGATTGCCCTCCTGCACCAGGTCGAGCAGCGGAAGCCCGGAGGCCTGATAGCGCTTCGCGATCGAGACGACCAGTCGCAGGTTCGCGTTGACGAACGCCTGACGCGCCGCGTCGCCACGGCGTGCGATGCGGCCCAGCTCCGCCCGGTCGGACCGGCTGAGACCGGCGTCGGCACGCTCGAGCGCCTCGCGCGCGTCACGACCGGCCTCGATCTCCTGCGCGAGACGGGCCTCGTCAGCCTTTGTGAGTAGCTCGTGGCGGCCGATGTCATCGAGGTAGAGACGGACGAGGTCCTCGTCCTGCGCCTCTACCCGGCGGTCGACTCGCTTCGTGTTCCGGGCCAATGACTCCTCCATCAGTCGCCCCGCCGCCACGGGGGGACGCGGCGGGGACGAGCCGCGGGCATTCGGTGCAGCACCGCGGAAGCTCGACAAGAAGAACGCCCGTTCGGCGGGCTTTGTTCCATGTTGGTCGGCGCCGCCAGCAAAGTCCGAACCGGAGGCTCTGCCGCTGACCAGGGACGTTCGGTTGCCGAAGCGCCATCTGACACTCCCGACCTGTTCCGGATACAACCCTGTTCCGGGTGCCGGGCATTCCGCGATGAGACCCGAGCCCAATGCAGGTGACGACGCATCGGACCCAATTGGGTCATTGATCCACTCCCCCCTTCATCCGAGGGCCAAACGGGCTCGACCCGGATCCGCGCCGACGTGAGTACGCTGCGTCGCCCGTGAACGAGCTTCTCGACAACTTCCGGCTGCCTGACCGGGTTGCGGTGGTGACCGGCGCGGGGCGGGGCATCGGGGCCGCCGTCGCCCGAGCCCTCGCCGCCGCCGGGGCCGACGTCGGAATCACGGCGCGTACGCCGGAACAGCTGGAGCAGGTGGCCGGCGAGATCCGCGCCACGGGGCGGCGGGCGGTCGTCGTCGCCGGGGACGTCAACGACACCTCGGTGCTCGCCACGCTCGTCGAACGCACAGTGGCCGAGCTCGGACGCCTCGACGTCGTGGTGAACAACGCCGGCGGCACCGCACCGCGGCCGTTCCTCACCACGAGCGAGGGGTACCTGGAGCGTTCCTTCCACTTCAACGTGACAACCGCCTTTGCCCTCACGAAGCACGCGGCGCCGCACCTGTTGGAGTCCGGTGCGGGCGCGGTGGTCAACATCTCGTCGGCGATGGGTCGGCTCCGTGACCGCGGCTTCGTCGCGTACGGCACCGCCAAGGCGGCGCTCGCGCACATGACGCGCCTGATGGCCGCGGACCTCGCCCCACGGATCCGGGTCAACGGCATCGCGGTCGGGTCGGTCGCGACCTCGGCGCTCGAAACCGTCCTGACCGACGACGCGATCCGCGACGAGATGGTGCGCCGCACGCCGCTGCGTCGCCTCGGCCGTCCCGACGACATCGCGCTGTGCGCGTTGTATCTGGTGTCGCCGGCCGCGAGCTTCGTCACCGGCAAGATCGTCGAGGTCGACGGAGGCCTCGAAGAGCCCAACCTGGAGCTCGGTCTTCCCGACCTCTGAGTCCGATCAGACGGCGGACCGCCCAGCCGGCCGGTACGCGCAGATGAGCACGCCGGTGCCGGCCGTGGCCGTCGACACCAGCTCGAGGGGCCGCGCGGTCCCGTCGTCGGGAAACAGTCGCTTGCCGCCGCCCAGCAGGATGGGCTCGACCATGAGGCGGTACTCGTCGACGAGGTCGTCGGCGACGAGCTGCCTCGCGAGCGACGCACTGCCCATCACCTGCATCCCGCCTCCGGGCTGCTCCCGCAGCTTCCGGATCGCGCCCATGGGGTCGTCCGCGGGCAGGAGCTCCGTGTTGTTCCAGGTGACGTCGTCCTTCGTGAGGGTGCGCGAGACGACGTACTTCTGGATGGCGTTCATGCGATCGGCGAAGGGATCGCCGGCGCGCTCCGGCCACGCCGCCGCCATGACCTGCCACGTGCGTCGACCGAAGAGCAAGGCGTCGGTCCCGTCCATCACCTCGCCGAGCACGGGACCCATCGCGTCGGGATCGAAGAAGGGCATCGACCAACCGCCGTGCCGAAAACCCCCCTCGGTGTCCTCCTCGGCACCGCCGGGCGCCTGCACGACACCGTCGAGACTCATGAAGTCACTGAGGATGATCCGCATGTCCGCTCCCTTTGCGCGAGTCCGACGGTTAGACGTGACGAGGGCGGCAAACTCATCGGTCGCGCAGATTTCGTAATCTGCCCGGCATGGCCGCGCCCGTCATCCCAATCACCGGCAACGACGAGGCCGATCGGCTGCTCGTCGACGATCCGTTCGCGTTGTTGCTGGGCATGCTGCTCGACCAGCAGGTGCCCATGGAAGTGGCGTTCCGCGCACCCTGGGTGTTGAAACAACGATTGGGCGGAAGCCTGGACGCGGCCGCGATGGCGGCGATGGAGCCCGACGTGCTCGAGGCCGCGTTCAGGGAGAAGCCGGCGCTGCACCGCTTCCCGGCCTCGATGGCGAAGCGGGCTCATGCGCTCGCCACCCACATCGTCGGCGAGTACGACGGGGACGCGGCCGCGATCTGGCGCGGCACGGATGATCCGGCCGTGCTGTTCGACCGACTCCGAGCGCTCCCGGGATACGGCGACGAGAAGGCGAAGATCTTCCTCGCGATCCTCGGGAAGCGTCTTCGGGCTGCGCCGAAGGGCTGGGAAGCGGTGGCCAAGCCCTTCGGGGATCCGACGCCCCGATCGGTCGCCGACGTCGACTCCGCCGAGTCACTGGCCCGCGTGCGCGAGTGGAAACGCGCACAGAAGGCCAAGGGCAAGGGAAAGGGGGAGATGTAGCGGATGCCGGCGAAGGTCGACCTCGCGTACTTCTCCTTCACGGAGATCACGGACCCGTCCGAGCACGGCTCGTACAACGAGTGGCACCTCTTCGACCACATGCCCGAGAACCTCGCGTTGCCTGGGATCGTGTGGGCGCAACGGTGGGTCGCGAGCCCGGACCTCCCGGTGTTCGCGGTCGACGACGCGCTGCGGCGGGTGCACTACGTCACCGCGTACCTGATGACGGAACCCGCCGAACGAACGCTGGCAGAATTCGTGGCGCTCGGTGAGCGTCTTCGCTCACTCGGTCGCTTCCACCGGCACCGTCGGGCTCTCCTTGGCGGACCCTTCAGGCTCGTGAAGTGCTACGCCGCGGCGCGCGCGCTCGTGAGCGCCGACGCGATCCCCTACCGACCCCACCACGGCGTGCTCGTGACGGTCGCCGACGTCGTCGAACGTGGACGCAGCGACGACGTCGCGCGCTGGCTCGACGACGTGCACGTGCCCGATCTCCTCACCGTTCCCGGCGTCGCCGGGGTGTGGACGTTCCAGGCGATGCCGGGGGCGGTCACCACACTGCCGGCGAACCCTCCGACGCGATCGGTGCAGATGTGCTGGCTCGACGACGACCCGGCGCGTGTGGCGGGCGCGGTCGCGGAGAAGCTGAGCGACGTGCCGTTCCCCGACAGCACGTGGCACATCGCGTACCGCCGCGCGCTCGCCCCGATAGATCCCCGCGGGCCGTTCGGCTGGTTCGCGCCGGAGCCGCCTCGTGGGTGACACGGTGCTGTACGAGCGCGACGAACACGTCGCGACCATCACGTACAACCGGCCCGAGGCGCTGAACGCGATCAACGGCGAGCTGCGACAGGATCTCAACGACGCGTGGACGCGTTTTCGCGACGACGAGGACGCGTGGGTCGCGATCATCACCGGCGCGGGCGACTCCTTCTGCGCCGGCGCCGACATCCACGACGGCGCAGGGGCGACCGGGACGTTCGCCGGCTCGTTCTGGGAGATCCCGACGATCAATTCCTTCGAGAGTGGCCTCGAGGTGTGGAAGCCGACGATCGCCGCGATCGATGGCTACTGCCTCGGCTACGGGCTCACCGCGGTGACGGCGTGCGACTTCGTGATCGCGACCGACCGCGCCCAGTTCGGCTTCCCCGAGGTACGCCTGGGGGTGCCCACGATCGTCGGCGCGATCCGGCTGCCGGGCCGCGTCGCGATGCAACACGCACTGGAGATGCTGCTCACCGGCGACCGGATCGACGCGACCCGTGCGCGCGACATCGGGCTGGTCCTCGAGGTCGTCACTCCCGAGGAGCTGATGCCCGCGGCACGCCGGCTCGCCGACCGGCTGGTGCAGGCGGCGCCCCTGGCCGCGCGCGCCACCAAGGAGATGGCCTACCGAGGGCGGACGTTGCCCTGGCTCGACGCGGTGCGGATGGGCGAGACGATGCGGCGCGTCGCGGCGAACACCGAGGACGCGCGCGAAGGGATGGCCGCGGCGCGTGAAGGCCGGGCGCCGAGGTGGCAGGCCCGCTGACCCTCGACCCCCTCCCTCGGTTGGGACGCAACCCGCGCCCAGAGGTCAGTTCCGGGAGCTCGAGTGCTTGCGGTCGCGTTCCGCGGGCTCACGCGCCCGCAGGAGCGGGGCCGGCACGGCGATCCGGAAGTCGACCTCGTCGGCCGCGACGGGTCGCGCGATGA
>CAZJSY010000012.1:0-43272 GCA_964548555.1 uncultured Burkholderiales bacterium | reverse complement strand
GAGTACCGGGAACCACCGAATGCACACGGGATTCCAATCCCCGTTCCCGTAGCGACCCAGCCTCGTTGCGCTGCCGCAACAATTCAGGTGTGCTGCGTTTCGGGGGGAGACGCCCGACGATGTCGGAGTCGATACCGAGTGTACCCACGACGAGGTCGCTCAGCAACAACCTGGTCACCCCGACGTGCCCTGTGATCAGCTCCGGGTCGGCACCCACGGGGACGACATACACCGTCACGTCGGCGTGCACGGGAGGGATTGCGCTTCCCGAGCCTTCGAGGATCAACAGCGGCTCGGGGCGCTCGTTCGCGACGACCACTCCCTCTGCGAATGCGTCGAACGCCGGCGTTCCCGCGAGCCCTCCTCCGCACCGGCGCGTGCCGACCGCGGCGACTCCGGCCATGAGTGCGTCCTCGAGATGATCACTCGCTGCGTGCTCGCCGCTCTCGGCTCGCGCGAGCAGCGCATCGGACGACAGATCGGCCGTGGCAGGGTCGACGAGTTGCGCGCCGGGCGGACCGCCGCGCGCCATCGTGACGATCACCGGCGCGCAGCCGTGAGCTGCGAGCGTGCGCGCGATCGCCTGCGCGAGCGTCGTCTTGCCGGTGCGCTTGCCCGTACCGATCACAGCGATCGTGGGCTTCGTTGCAACGCGCGGGCGCGGAGGCGGCGTGAAGACGAAGTCGGCTCCTTGGTAGGTGACACCCCGCACGAGCGCATGTCCCGCGAGCAGCGCACGCACGCGGTCGTCGACGACCGGCTCGTCGGACAGGTCGACGACCGTGGCGGGACGAAACCTTGCGAGCGCCTCGATCAACGCATCGACTGCGTCGGATCCGATCACGACCGGAACACCGACGTCGATCGGCCCGGCGGCGCTCAGCTTCTCCGTACCGCCGAGCATCGCGGCGCCGGCGACGTCGACACCCTGCGCCCGCAGGTGCTCGACCGCGGCACGAACGACCGTGGGCGTGTGTTCACCGTCGACGAGCACGACGACGCGCCCGGCTGGCGTGAGCGGTGAGGCCGTAGGAGGACCTCCGGAGACCGTCCCCGCGAACCTGGGGGGACGTGGGAGCGAACAGATCGTACAACTCCGCCGGCGACCGCGACCTTCCCGGAGGCGTCCGCCGGAGCCGAGAAGTTAGCGGTGGGCGACGAGTCGCGCCATCAGCTCGTGTGCCTCCACGAGCGACGCGTTCGCCGTCGCGGCCTCGTTGTAGACGCCCCCGGGCCCCGCGTGGTCGGAGTCGTACAACACGTAAGGAACCGGCTCGGAAGTGTGGGTTCGCAACGCGCACGGTGTCGCGTGGTCGGGCAGCAGCATGATCCTGTGCGGCCCGAACGCGGGCAACGCCTCGAGCAGCGGGCCGATGACGTCGCGGTCCCACGCTTCGAGCGCGTCGACCTTCTCCCCCACGTCACCCTGGTGACCGGCTTCGTCGGTCGCCTCCACGTGCAGCAGGAAGAAGTCGCGGTCCGCGAGGCTCTCGAGACACGCGTCCCGCTGGGCCGCGTAGTCGTTGTCGAAGCCTGCCGTCGCGCCCGGAACGTCGACGACCTCGAGACCCGTGAGCACACCAAGCCCGCGCACGAGGTCGACCGCCGAGCTGAGGCGCCCGGTGATCCCGAAGCGTTCGGAGAAGGCGGGAAGCGTGGGACGCACACCCTGACCCCACAGCCAGATCTGCGACGCCGTCGAACCGACGTCGTGAGCGACGCGCGTGACGATCGATCGCGACGCGTCCATCAACTCGACGAGACGCTCAGCGGCCGGACCCGTCGGGAGTTGCGCGCGTCGACCGGTGAGATCGTGCGGCGGCACGCAGGTGGCGGTGCCGAGATCGGCAGGGAGGACGGCAAGGTGCCGGTATTCGACGCCGGGGTGGAACCGTACGCCACCGCGTCCGTTGCCGAGCGCGTCGTCGACCGCGGCGATGATCGCGTGACTCTGTTCGTTGGTCGGATGTCCGGCGGCGAAGTCCACCATGGTGCCGGCCTCGTCGACCGTGACGAGGTTGCACCGGTACGCCACCTCGTCGGGCTCGAGCTCGACCCCCATCGCCGCGGCCTCGATCGGCGCCCGCCCGGTGTGAAAGGTGGCGGGGTCGTATCCGAGGATCGCGAGGTTCCCCACGTCGCTACCCGGTGGCAAGCCGGGCGGGATCACACGCGCCCGCCCCACCTCACCCATGGCCGCGAGCCGGCGCAGGTTCGGCATGGCCGCGGCCTCGAGCGGGGTCTTCCCGTCGAGGACGTCGAGCGGCTGGTCGGCACAGCCGTCGGGGACGAGCACCACGTACTTCGGCACGGAGCGATCGTACGTGAATCAGTGAGAGGTGCTGCGACGCAGCACGAGACCCGCGATGCGACGCGTCAACCCGGTCGGCGTGCTGTCGGAGAGCGTCGCGGTGACGCGGTACAGCGCGCCCGGCACGCAGACGGCGCGCTTGCGGTCGAGGCCGCGCAGCGCGTCGGCGACGACGTCTTCGGCGCTCATCCACGCGAAGCCGGGCACGTCGGACTGATCGACACCGGCGCGAGCCTGGAACTCCGTCCGCGTGAAACCTGGGCACACCACCATGACGTGCACCCCGCGGACCTTCGCCTCCTCGTGCACCGCTTGGGTGAAGCTGCTCACGAACGCCTTCGTCGCGCCATACGTCGACATGCCCGGGTTCGGTTGGTACGCCGCGAGCGACGACACGTTCACGATGGTGCCCCGGCCGCGAAGCGCCATCGCGTTCAGTGCCGCATGGGTGAGGCGAACCGTCGCGAGCACGTTGAGACGGATCTCGCGCTCTTCCTCCTGGATCGGGAGCTCGGCGAAGCGGCCCGCGGTTCCGAAGCCCGCGTTGTTGACCAACAGGCCCACCATGCTGCCCGGATCACGGAGCCGCTCCTCGACGTCGGCGAGGCCTTCCGGATCGACGAGGTCGGCCGGCAAAACCTCGACGTCGACGCCGCAGTCGGTTCGTAGCTCCTCGGCGAGCGCGTCGAGGCGTGGTCGTGACCGCGCCACCAGCACGAGGTCGTCGCCACGCGCGGCGAGCCCGCGTGCGAACGCCGCACCGATGCCCGACGATGCTCCGGTGACGAGCGCGCGAGTCCTGCTGTGGTTGGCCATCGGGCCAGTTTCTCAGAGCCCGAGCTCGGCCGCGACCAGCCCCACCTCCGGCGCGACCGAGTCGCCGATCGCAACCTCGCTGATGGCGCGCTGCGGATCCTTCAAGCCGTGACCCGTCACGGTACACACCACCGTCTCTTCCGGCAGCACGAGACCCGAGTCGACCGCGCGCAGGAGTCCTGCCACCGAAGCAGCCGAAGCCGGCTCGACGAAGCAACCTTCTGCCGCCGCGAGGAACCGGTACGCGTCCAGGATCTCCGCGTCACTGACCGCGCCGATCGCTCCACCCGAGTCGTCACGCGCGGCAACCGCGCCGGCCCAGCTCGCCGGGTTCCCGATCTGGATGGCCGTCGCGATGGTCTCGGGATGCGCAACGGGCTCGCCACGCACGATCGGCGCGGCGCCTGTCGCCTGCCAGCCGAGCATCCGCGGTCGCCGCGACGCGCGTCCGTCGGCGTGGTACTCCGAGTAGCCCTTCCAGTACGCCGTGATGTTGCCGGCGTTGCCGACGGGTATGCAGTGCACGTGCGGCGCGTCACCGAGGACGTCGACGATCTCGAACGCCGCCGTCTTCTGACCCTCGATGCGGTACGGATTCACGGAGTTGACGACGGTGACCTGACCGCGTTCGCCGAGTGCGCGCACGACCTCGAGCGCCGCGTCGAAGTTGCCGCGGATCGGCACGACACGCGCGCCATGGATCAACGCCTGCGCGAGCTTGCCCATCGCGATCTGGCCCTCGGGAAGGACGACCCCGCAGACGAGCCCCGCCCGTGCCGCGTACGCGGCCGCCGACGCCGACGTGTTGCCCGTCGACGCGCAGATGACCGCCTTCGCGCCGTCTTCGACGGCTTTGGACATCGCCACGGTCATGCCGCGGTCCTTGAAGGAACCCGTGGGGTTGAGACCTTCGACCTTGAGCCACACGCGTGCACCGGTGCGCTCCGACAGACGACGCGCCTCGAGCAACGGCGTGCCGCCCTCGAACAGGGTCACCACCGGTGTGCCGTCGTCGACGGGAAGCCACTCGCGGAATGCTTCGATGAGGCCCGGCCAGCGCGGATCGGTGCGGGTCACTGCTCGTCGCCGATCACGCGCAGCACACTCCCGACGCGATGCACCGTGGAGACGTCGCGTAGGTCGTGCATCGTCGCGCGCAGGTCGGCCTCGCGGGCGCGGTGTGTGATGAAGATCAGTCGAGCGTCGTCGCCGATACCGACCTGCTGCATCGACTTGATCGACACACCGCGTTCGCCGAACGCGGTTGCGATCGCGGCGAGCACTCCGGGGCGGTCGGCCACCTCCATCTGGAGGTAGAACTGCGACTCCACCTCGTCGATCGGGCGCACGCGGCGCCGGGTCAACGCGCCGATCGTGGCGCCGCGCCCGCCGGACACGAGGTTCTTCGCCGCGTCGATCACGTCGCCGAGCACCGCGGAAGCCGTCGGTAGACCGCCGGCGCCGCGGCCGTACAACATGAGGTCGCCCACCGCCTCTCCCTCGATGAACACCGCGTTGAACGAGTCGCGCACCGAGGCGAGCGGATGTGTCGTCGGCACCATCGTGGGGTGCACACGCACCGCGATGTCGCCCGCGACCTCCTCCGCAATGGCGAGGAGCTTCACGACGTAACCGAGATCGCGGGCCGATTCGATGTCCTGGTCGGTGAGCTCGGAGATGCCTTCGCGGTACACGTCGCCCGCAACCACACGCGCGCCGAACGCG
Organism: uncultured Burkholderiales bacterium; assembly: GCA_964548555.1. Lineage (GTDB taxonomy): Bacteria > Actinomycetota > Acidimicrobiia > IMCC26256 > JAMXLJ01 > JAMXLJ01. The sequence goes on along the minus strand of CAZJSY010000012.1, from coordinate 38,420 downwards.
ATGGTCGCGATGATGGCCGCCTTGGCCGCGGCGTCGAACCCCTCGACGTCGGCGGTCGGATCACGCTCGGCGTAGCCGAGAGTCTGCGCCTCCGCGAGCGCCTCCTGGAACGACGAGCCATCCTCCGACATGCGCGTGAGGATGTAGTTCGTCGTGCCGTTGACGATGCCCATCACCCGCCGAATGCGGTCGCCCGCGAGCGACTCGCGCAGCGGGCGCATCAGCGGGATGCCTCCTGCGACCGACGCTTCGAACAGCAGGTCGACACCGGCCGTCTCGGCCGCGTCGAACAGCTCCTTGCCGACGTTCGCCAGGAGCTCCTTGTTCGCGGTCACGACGGGCTTGCCGCGCTTGATCGCCTCGGTGATCAGCGACCGGGCCGGCTCGATACCGCCGATGACCTCGACGACGACATCGACCTCGGGATCGGCGACGACCGCATCGACGTCGTGCGTGAACCGGCTCGGCGGCAACGGCACATCCCGCTCGCGCGCGAGGTTCCGGACGGCCACGCGCACGATCTCGATCCGCACGCCGGTGCGTGCTTCGATGAGGGCGCCGTGCTCGTCGACGAGCCGCACCAATGGCGCGCCGACGTGCCCGCATCCCAACAGGCCGATCCTGACGGTGTTGTCCCGCTCGCTCATGCTTCGTCCAAGCGTACGAGGTCGTCGAGGGTCTCACGACGGACTACCGCCCGGGCCTCGCCGTCCCGCACGAACACGACCGCCGGACGGGGCACCCGGTTGTAGTTCGACGCCATGGAGTAGCTGTACGCGCCGGTCGCCGGGATGGCCAGCACGTCGCCCACGCCCACGCCCTCGGGCAGCGTCGCGTCACGTACGAGGACGTCACCCTGCTCGCAGTGCTTGCCTGCCACGGACGCGACGAATGGACGCTCCGCATCGGCGCGGGCAGGCAGGAAGGCCTCGTAGCGTGCGCCGTAGGTGACCGGACGCGGGTTGTCGCTCATGCCCCCGTCGACCGCGACGTAGGTGCGTACCCCGGGGATCTCCTTGATCGTGCCGACGCGGTAGAGCGTGAGCCCGGAGGGACCGGCGATGGAACGGCCGGGCTCCACCATGAGGCGCGGCGGCGGGTCGAGCCCGGCGCCGGCGCACGCGTCCTCGAAGGCCTGGCGCACGGAAGTCCCGTACTCGGTGATAGTGGGAGCGGCGTCGCCCGCGTTGTAGGGGATACCGAGGCCGCCGCCGATGTTGAGCTCGCCGACGGGTGACCCCGTCCTTTCCGCCACCTGCGCGGCGAGCTGGCTGACGACGTGCATCGCGCGCGCGTACGAGGTGAGGTTCCAGACCTGCGAGCCGATGTGCGAATGGATGCCCGCGAGCCGCATGGCACCGCTCTCCTCCACACGCAGCAGCGCTTCGAGCGCGACACCCCCGTGGATTCCGAAGCCGAACTTCGAGTCCTCGTTCCCCGTCTCGATGTAGGCGTGGGTGTGTGCCTCGACCGCCGGCGTCACGCGTACGAGCACCGCCGGGACGTCGACGCCTTCGTCGACGAGCCGCTCGATGCGGTCGATCTCGTCGAACGAGTCGACGACGATGCGCCCGACGTGCTCACGGAGCGCGTACTGCAACTCGGAGTCCGACTTGTTGTTGCCGTGGAAGATGAGCCGCGCCGCGGGAAAACCGGCGCGTCGAGCGGTATGGAGCTCGCCGCCGGTCGCGACGTCGAGATGCAGTCCTTCTTCGTCGACGAGCCGGGCCATCGCGAAGCAGAGGAAGGCCTTGCCCGCGTAGGCGACGGAACCGTCGCCGAAGCAGTTCGTGTACTCGGCGCAGCGCTCGCGCAACTCACCCTCGTCGTAGACGATGAGCGGGGTGCCGAAACGATCGGCCAGCTCCTCGAGGTCGGAGCCACCGACCGAGAGCCGTCCTGCCGTGATCTCCGCACTACGCGGCAGCAACGCCAGATCGATCGGAGCCGTCATTGCGCGTCGACGTCGTCGACGTCGTCGGCGTCGTCGTCGAGCCGGGACATCTCGTCGGGCGCGTGCACACCGAGCAGGCCGAGCGCGTCGGCGAGAGCGACACGTGACGCCTCCGCGAGCCACAAGCGGGCCTGCGTCAGCTTCTCGTCGTCGGAGATCACCCGGCAGTCGCGGTAGAAGCCGTGGAACCTTCCCGCGAAGTCGCGGACCCACGTGGTGACGCGGTGCGGCGCGCGCAACGAGGCCGCCTCCGCCACGGCGTCGGGATAGAGCGCGAGCGCGCGCAACAACTCGAGCTCGCGGTCGTGCACGAGCACGGAGAGGTCCACCTCGTCGAGCGGCCGGCGCATGACGCCGCGCTCGACGGCCTTCCGCCCGATCGAGGCGATCCGGGCGTGCGCGTACTGCACGTAGAAGACGGGGTTCTCCATCGACTGCGACGTCACCACGTCGAGATCGAAGGTCTGCGCGCTGTCGATTCCCTGCAGCAGGAATGTGAGACGCGCCACGTCGGGATCGACCTCGTCGAGGATGTCGGCCAGCGTCACGATGTTGCCGGTGCGCTTCGAGATCCGCACGACGTTGCCGCCGCTCATCAGCGTGACGAGCTGACCAAGGATGACCTCGGGCTCGTTGGGCGGGAAGCCGAGCGCCTCCATGCCGGACTGCAACGACTTCACCTGACCATGATGGTCGGCGCCCCAGATGTCGATGAGATGGTTGGACCCCCGGCTGAACTTGTCGCGGTGGTACGCGAGATCGGCCGCGAGATACGTGGGCGCACCATCGGACTTCACCAGCACCCGATCGCGCGTGTCACCGAAGGTCGTCGAGCGCAGCCAGAGCGCGCCCTCCTGTTCGAAGGTGTGACCGCGCGCGGCGAGCAGGCGCAACACGTCGTCGACGTCACCGCGCTCGTGCAGTTGCCGCTCCGAGAACCATGTGTCGAAGTGCACGCCGATGCGCTCGAAGTCGGCTCGAAGCATGCGCACGACGTCGTGATAGCCCCATTCGCGCGCCTCCTCCTCGGTGACGTCGTCGCCGCGCTCGGCCCGCAACCGCGTCGCCATCTCGACGAGGTACCGGCCGCGGTAGCCGTCCTCCGGCGGCTCCTGCCCGCGGTACCGGGCGTAGAGGGACCTGCCGAACATCTCGAGCTGGCTGCCTGCGTCGTTCAGGTAGTACTCCCGGTGCACCTCGGCGCCCTGCGACGCCAGCAGGTTCGCGATCGCGTCCCCGACCGCGACCCATCGCCCGCCGCCGGCATGCAGAGGGCCGGTCGGATTGGCCGAGACGAACTCGAGATTGATCCGCTGACCGGCGAAGGCATCGCCGCGGCCGTACGCCTCGCCGGCGGCCACGACGTCGCGCAGCACGTCGTACAGCCATCCCGGCGAGAGGAACAGGTTGAGGAAGCCCGGGCCGGCAATCTCGACCCGGTCGAGGTGCTCGGGTGAAGCGGCCTCGAGCTGGGCGGCGATCCGCTGCGCGACCTCCCGTGGCGGCGACCCGACCTGCTTCGCGAGCCGCATGGCCGCGTTGCTCTGCCAGTCGCCGAAGTCCTTGCGCTTCGAGGGCTCCAGGAGCGCGCCGCCCCCGGCCGGCTCGGGGAGGCCGGCCGCGGCGATCGCTTCGCGCAGTGCGTGGTCCAGGCGTTCGCGTATCACGCAGCGTGGTCGTTTCGGGGAAGGTGCGGGGACAGGGCGCCGTGTCCGGCCGCTTCAGCATCCCACACGTGTTCACGAAAACGTCGCTCCTGGTCAGCGCGTTCGGCTGCCTTTCGCGACGGGTGACCGCTATTGTTCGGGATCGAACGGGACGGATCGGCCGGATCACGCCCCGTGGCGAAACAGTTGGGCAGGAGATGGCGGAGCGTGGCGGGCAGGTCACGCTCGGGGAGGCTGGTCGTGGCGCGACAGAGTGGGCTCGGTCGTGGCCTCGCCGCCCTCCTCCCCTCCGGTCCTGAGCATGGCGAGCTCCGGCACGTCGGGCCGCCCTCCGGCGAGGACGGTGGCGCGATGGCGGAGCTGAGCGCGCAGCTGATGGCCTCCCTCGCGACGACCGAGTCCGGTCTGTCGCTCATCTACCAGGCGCTCGACGGCCTCGTCGACCAGTTCGGGCTGCGCGACGCCGCGGTGGTGATCGACGAGGCCGGCATGTCGCGCCAGGTGTTCACCGCCGGCCGGCGACCGCTCGACACCGAGGAAGAGCAGGAGCTCCTCGAAGCCGAGCCCGGGCTCTACACCGAGCCGGCCCTCGACCCGCAGCAGGTGGACCCGTCGATCCTCACGAGCCTCTGTACCGTCGCACTGCGCCTCGACCTGCTGCGGTACGACTCGTGGCACGACCCCCTCACCGGCCTCTTCGACCGGCGCAGCTTCGACCGGCTGCTCGAGATGGCCGTCGCCCGGAGCCTTCGGTACAACTGGGCGTTCACGCTCGTCCTGCTCGACGTCGACAGCCTGAAAGAGATCAACGACACCAAGGGGCACCAGGCGGGCGACAAGGCACTGCGTGCGCTCGGCGAGCGTCTCCGGCACGTGCTCCGCTACGGCGACAACGCGGCCCGCATCGGCGGTGACGAGTTCGCGCTCATCCTGCCGAACACCCATCCGGAAGACGTCCCCGCGCTGCTCGAGCGCGTCGCCGCGCCGCAGCCGGGCGAGCCGCCGATCGCGTCCTTCTCCTACGGCATCGCGGCGGCACCGGCCGACGCCGAGAACAGCGAGGCACTCGTCAAGCTCGCCGACCAACGGCTCTACGAGGCCAAAGAGGCGCGCCGGTGACGACACTCGACGACCTGGAGCTCGAGCTGCGGAAGCTGCCGGGCGTGCGGGCCACGGGCTTCACGGAGCGCGACGACGTGCTGCTCGTGCAGATCCATGTCGGCGAGGAGGAGACCGAGCCGGGCCTGCCGCTCCAGGCGACCCGTATCGCCTACCGCTACTCCGACCGACCGGTCGCCGTGGAGCTCGTCCGCTGGCGCACGCGGGGGGCGACGCACGGGCACGCCCCCGCCGTGGGCCAGCCGCAACAGTCCGCCCCGGCCGCGCCCGCGCCCGGTCAGACCGCAGCGCCGCCGGCCGCGCCGGCCACACCACAGCCGGCTCCCGCGGCCGAAGCAGCCCAGCCGGCCCCTTCGGCGAGCGCGCCGTCACAGCCACCAACCGCTCCGATCGAGCCGGCCACCGCTCCGGCCACGGCGGAACCGGAGCCCTCTCCGCCGCCCCCGCCCGCGAAGGAACCGGCGGCGCCCGCTCCCTCCATCCTCGACGAGCCGGTCTCGCCGCCGCCACCGCCCCCCGCACCTCCGGCAGGGCAACCGCCGGGCGAACCTGCGGCTGCGCCGACGTCCGAGGCCGCGGGTCCGCTGCCCGCCGCTCCCGACCAGGCTGGGCCCGCGGCACCGCATCCGGGCGTCGAGCCGCCGCCCGCGGAGAGTGCCGGCGCCCCGGCCGCAGCGCACGAGATGCCGCGCGAGATGGTCGAGCGCCGCAGCGAGACCGGCGACGAAGACCGCGTGCGCCTGCTGGCCGTCCTGACCTTCCCCGACACCGACGAGCTCGAAGTGCACCTCACCCTCGCGGCACGCCGCACGATCGGGCGCGCGGCGGCCAGCCGGGGCCTGCTCGCCGCGGTGGAGGCAACCCTCGACGCGTTGCGCGGGTTCGTACCCGGCCTGGCCTACGAGCCGGCGTGGGCGCGCACCCTCGAGACGAGCACGGGCGAGGGCTTCCTCGTCGCCGCGGGACTCACGGGTACGCAGACACAGACACCGAGGCATGGCCTGGCTTCGGGTGCGAGTGCGATCGAGGCCGCGGCGCGTGCGACGTTGCAGGCTCTCAACCGGTCCATCGTCTTCGAGCTCGCCACCATCCGCGCCGCGTCGGGCGGTTGACGGCACCGACGGACCGAGCAAGGCCCGCGGTACGCTCACCGTTCCCGCCCTCGTAGCTCAGGGGATAGAGCAACGGCCTCCGGAGCCGTGTGTCGGGTGTTCGAATCACCCCGAGGGCGCGCCCACGCGCCGTGTTGCTCGCTCCTCGCGGGCCGCGCGATTGCGCGATGTTCACGTCCCGGCTGCCCGCGCCGGGAACAATGGACGGGTGCGTCGATTACGTGCCGTATCCGCCGGTCTTGCCGTGGCGATCGGTTTGTGGCTCTTGCCGCTGACAGCGTCAGCCGCGGCGGCGGCGGTCGCCTCGTCGAACCCCAGGCCGACTCTGCACGTCGTCCCACATCAGGGGCTGACCGACGGACGAGCGGCGACGATCACCGGCTCCGGGTGGACGCCCGGAGCCCGCGTCGAGCTGTTGGTGTGTCCCGGAAGCGTCGCCGACCAGCTGACTCCGGCGAACCTCGCCCCGCCCGGCTTGTTCCTCGGATTGCAGTGCGGCGGTCTTCCGACGTCCGCCACCGGACCCAGCTTCTCGGTGCGGGCGAGCCTCACCCGCGTCCAGACCTTCACCGAGGGCTGCAGCAGCGTTTGCAGCACCTCCGTCTTCACGTGCGGCTCGGTGCTCGGTGACTGCCTCGTCGTTGCGACCGCTACCGGATCCCACGGCGTCGAGTTCGCCGCCGCGCCGATCGCATTCACCGCTGCACACGCGCCCACGCTCACGGTCACACCGAATCGAGGGCTCGCCGACGGGCAGACCGTCACCGTGAGTGGCACGGGCTACGCGCGCGGCGAGACGGTCGGCGTCCAGGAGTGCGAGCTTTCCGACGCGACAAGACCGCGATCGCAGCGCTGTACCGCGGTCGCGTCCTTCGCCGCGGACGCATCAGGTTCGGGCAGCGCGACCTTCAGGGTGCGGCGACTCCTCGGTGCGCCCGGATCGAAGCGTCCCGATTGCGCGTTCGTCGAAGACGGGTGCGTCGTGCAGCAGTCGCGGCTTCCGTCGCTGCGGGTTCCGCTGCGGTTCGACAAGGCGACACCGATCATCCGCGCCACGCTGACCGTCACGCCACGCGACGGCCTGGTCGACGGGCAGACCGTTGCCATCCGGGGGACGAACTTCCCGTCGGGGTCGATCAGCGTTCACGAGTGCGCGTCCGGCGCGGCGGTGATCGCGAACTCCATACCGACGCCGTTCCCCCAGTTGTTCGACGTCTGCTCGACCATCGCCAGCTTTGTGACGACCGATCAAGCCGGCACGTTCCAGGCCACGCTGGCGGTGTCGAAGCACCCAACGAACCTGAACGGTGCGCCGATCGACTGCATCAAGGTCGGCTGCGTCATCGACGCGGGCTTCTTCCCCGACGAGCGCTTCAACTCGGGATTCGTCGACACGCCGATCAGGTTCGGCACACCGACGAGGGACGCCGACTGTCGCCGCGGTGGATGGCGCACGGTCACCGACGAGCACGCGCAGCCCTTCCACGACCAGGGCGAGTGCCTCGCCTGGCTCGAACACCACGGGTACTGACACCGCGCAAGCCGTCCGGATCGACCCTTGCCCGCGTTCGTGGCACAACGGAGAATCGAACTCTGACCAACTCCGTCGGCCCGGTGAATCGCCGGAAGGCAGCGCAACTGCGAGGCCCCCGCCGATTCTCCCGCCCGAGTCGTGGGAGGTGAACCATGCACGCGAATTCGGGCGACCACATCGTGGTCGACAGCCCTCGTACAGGTACGCCCGAACGCAAGGGCGAGATCCTCGACGTCCGCCTCGTCGGGGGCGTCGAGCACTACATCGTCCGGTGGGAGGACGGGCGGGAGACCACGTTCTATCCGGGGTCGACCGCCCATACGGTCACGCCGCGCACGCGCGCCTGAGCCGGACTCAGAGCCGGGCCGTCCCGACGAGCTGTCACGGCGCCTAACCTGCGGGCCCATGGGTCAGCTGGACGGGCGCGTCGCGCTCATCACCGGTGGCGCGTCGGGAATCGGCCGAGCAACCGTCGAGCGGTTCGTCGCGGAGGGCGCGCGCGTCTGCGTCGTCGACTTCGACATCGACGGTGGTCGTGCGGTGGCCGCGGCGAACGGTGCGCTGTTCGCGGGTGCCGATGCGGGCGATTCCGCGCAGATCGACGACGCGTTCGCCCAGTGCGAACGTGAGCTCGGTGGCATCGACATCGCGTTCCTCAACGCCGGGATCGCGATCGGCCAAGGCGACATCGCGTCACTGTCCGACGACGAGTACCGGCGAATCATGCGGGTCAACGTGGACGGGGTCGTGTACGGGGCCCGGGCCGCGATCCGCGCGATGACGCGCCGGGGCGGCGGTGCCATCGTGGCGACCTCGTCGCTCGCTGGCCTGATCCCGTTTCCGCCAGATCCCGTCTACGACCTCTCGAAACATGCGGTGGTCGGATTCGTCCGAAGCATCGCGCCGACGCTCGCCCCGCTCGGCATCACGGCGAACACCGTGAACCCGGGCATGACGGACACGAACATCCTGAGCCCCGACCAGAAGAAGGTGTTCGAGTCGGTCGACTTCCCCTTGATGCCCGCGTCGCAGATCGCCGACGCGGTGTTGCAGATCGTCACGACGGGCAGGACCGGCGAATGCTGGGTATGCCAGCCGGGTCGGGATCCGATGCCGTACCGGTTCCACGACGTCCCGGGCCCGGGATCAGGGGCGGCGGGACGGCGGCCGCCCGGCCTCGGTGGCGGCTGACCCATGATTCGAGCCGGGCGGTCCGGCGCAGTCGTCGTATCGTGGACGAGGAGCCAATGACGTGACGAACAACGCGAGCGACATGACGAGCAACGACGGTCGGAGCCAGCCCCGTGCCTCCGAAGGCCCGCTTCACCCCGAGGTCGTCGACGGCGCGCCCGACGACGGCAACGGGGCTACGGAGCAGGTCACCCAACCGACGAAGCTCATCCGTATCGCCTCGATGGTGCGCAACATGCTCGAGGAGGTCCGCCGGGCGCCGCTCGACGACGCGGGACGCCGGATGTTGCGCGAGATCCACGACCGGTCGCTCAGCGAGCTCGAGGGCGTGCTGTCCCCCGACCTCAGGGCCGAGCTCGCCGAGGTGACGCTCCCGTTCACCGCCGAGACGCCGAGCGAATCGGAGCTGCGCATCGCACAGGCGCAGCTCGTCGGGTGGCTCGAGGGCCTGTTCCACGGCATTCAGGCGACACTGTTCACCCAGCAGGTCGCGGCGCAGTCGCAGTTCGAGCAGATGCGTCAGCGCCAGATGCTGGAAGCGGGCGGTGGAGGCGGTCAGGGCCGGCCTCCCGGTCCGCCCGGCGCGTACCTGTGAGCCTGTGAGCCCTGCGACGTGACCTCTCGATCCGACACGAGGCGCGACTGGACGCCCGAAGCGTGGCGGAGCCGCCCCGCGGCGCAACAGCCCGACTGGCCCGATGCGAAGGCGCTCGACGCGGCGCTCGACGAGCTGCGTCGCATGCCCCCACTCGTGTTCGCCGGCGAGGCGCGCGAGCTCACCGACGCGCTCGCCGCGGTGTCCGAAGGCGGCGGCTTCCTCCTTCACGCGGGCGACTGTGCCGAGTCGTTCGAGGCGTTTTCGGCCAACGCCATCCGCGACAAGCTCAAGGTGATCCTGCAGATGGCCGTCGTGCTGACGTACAGCACCGGCGTGCCGACCGTGAAGGTGGGTCGCATCGCAGGGCAGTTCGCGAAGCCGCGGTCGTCGCCCACCGAGTCGCGTGGCGGCACGGACCTGCCGTCGTTCCGCGGGGACATGGTCAACGACTTCGCGTTCGACGCCGAGGCCCGACGCCCCGATCCCGCGCGTCTCCTGCGCGGGTACCACCAGTCGTCCGCGACGTTGAACCTCGTACGAGCGTTCACCAAGGGCGGATTCGCGGACTTGAGCCGTGTGCACGCCTGGAACCTCGAGTACGCGGCGAGCAGCCGTGAAGGCAAGCGCTACGAGGAGATGGCGCAGGAGATCGACCGCGCGCTGCGGTTCATGGCCGCGTGCGGTATCGATCTCGACGCGGAGCTGCAGCTCCGCCAGGTCGACTTCTACACGTCGCACGAAGCGCTGCTCCTCGGGTACGAGGAGGCTCTCACCCGTCGCGACAGCCTCACCGACGAGTGGTACGACTGTTCGGCCCATCTCCTGTGGATCGGCGAGCGCACACGACAGCTCGACGGCGCGCACGTCGCGTTCCTCGCCGGTGTGCAGAACCCGCTCGGCGTGAAGCTCGGGCCCGACGTCGACCCGGACGAGGCGGTCGCGCTCTGCGAGCTCCTGAACCCGATGCGGCGCGCCGGACGCCTGACCCTCGTCAGCCGGATGGGCGCGAAGCACGTCACCGACCGTCTGCCGGCGGTCGTCGAGGCGGTGCGCCGTGCCGCTCACCCCGTGATCTGGACCTGTGACCCGATGCACGGCAACACGTTCGTTCACGCCAACGGGTACAAGACCCGGCACTTCGACGACGTGATGAGCGAGCTCAGGTCCTTTTTCGCGGTGTGCGAGTCGGCCGATGTGTGGCCGGGCGGGGTGCACGTCGAGCTCACCGGCGAGGACGTCACCGAGTGTCTCGGGGGCACCGAAGAGGTGCTGCCCGATCACCTCGAGCAGCGCTACGAGACGGTCTGTGACCCGCGGCTCAACGCCCGGCAGTCGCTCGACCTGGCGTTCCAGGTGGCCGAGCTCCTCCGCACCTGACCACGCACCGTCACAGCACCAACGGCGCGACCATGGGTACAAGCAAACGGCCGCGGGTGTGATGCCACGCGGCGCCCGGAGCCGAGCGAAGCGAGCGAGGGAGCGAGCGAGACAGACATGACTTTCGAGGACTTGGGGCCCAACTCGGGACTCGTCGAGGAGATGTACCGGCGGTACCTCGACAACCCGCAGTCGGTCGCCGAGAGTTGGCGTGACTTCTTCGACGACTACCAGCCACGGTGGTCGCAGTCGAACGGCAACGGCGGTGGCGCGGCTGCGGTGACGACTGCGCCGGGCGCACCCGCACCGGCGCCGAGCAGCGTCGGGATACACGCGGAGCCGTCGGAACCGGAAGCGGCGACGACCGCGCCCCTCCTCGACGGCGAGCAGCCGGTCCCCTTGCGCGGCGCGGCCGCCCGCATCGTCGAGAACATGGAAGCGAGCCTGAAGGTTCCGACGGCCACGTCGCTGCGGGTCGTGCCGGCGAAGCTGCTGGAGGTCAACCGCCAGATCCTCAACAACCATCTCCGCCGGAGTGGCGGCGGTGGCAAGGTGAGCTTCACGCACCTCATCGCGTACGCCGTCGTGCGTGCGCTCGCCAAAGTGCCGAACATGAACTCCGGCTACGGCCTGGTCGACGGGAAGCCCGTCGTCGTGCGCCACGACCACGTGAACCTCGGTCTCGCGGTCGACGTGCACCGCTCCGACGGCACCCGCTCGCTGCTCGTGCCCAACATCAAGGCGGCCGACACACTGGACTTCGCGCGCTTCTTCGCCGCCTACGAGGAGCTGATCCGCAAGGTCCGCACCGGCAAGCTCGACCCCGCCGACTTCGCCGGTACCACCGCGTCCATCACGAACCCCGGGATGATCGGCACCGTGTCGTCGGTGCCGCGGCTCATGCCGGGGCAGGGCTTCATCGTCGGCGTCGGATCGATCGGGTACCCCGCCGAGTACGAAGGCACCGATCCAGCCACCCTCGCCCGCCTCGGTGTGGGACGCGTGGTCACGCTCACGAGCACCTACGACCACCGCGTCATCCAGGGTGCGGAGAGCGGCGAGTTCCTCGGTTGGGTCCACAACCTCCTGGTCGGTGAGGAGAGCTTCTACGACGACCTGTTCCAGAGCTTCGGCGTCCCGTACGAGCCGGCACGTTGGAGTACCGACGTCGCGGCCGACGAAAAGCGCAGCGCCGACGAGAAGGTCGTGCGGGTCCAGCAGCTCATCAACATGTACCGCGTGCGCGGCCATCTGATCGCGCACCTCGACCCGCTCGGCCGCACCGAGGTTCGCACCCATCCCGAGCTCGACATCAACGAGCACGGGCTCACCATCTGGGACCTCGAGCGCGAGTTCCCCACCGACGGTCTGGCCGGCACGCGTTCCATGACGCTCCACGACATCCTCGGCGTGCTGCGCGACGCCTACTCGCGCACGGTCGGCGTCGAGTACATGCACATCCAGGAACCCGACCAGAAGGCCTGGATCCAGGAGCACGTCGAAGGCGTCGACAATTCGGTCGCACCGGAGGAGCAGCGCCGCATCCTCGAGCGGTTGAACGCGGCCGAAGCCTTCGAGCGCTTCCTCCACACGAAGTACCTCGGGCACAAGCGGTTCAGCCTCGAGGGCGCGGAGACGCTCATCCCGATGTTGGACGCGTTGTTGAGCGAGGCGGTCGACACCGGCATCAGCGAAGCGGTCCTCGGGATGGCGCACCGCGGTCGCCTCAACGTCCTCGCGAACGTCATCGGCAAGTCGTACGGGCAGATCTTCCGCGAGTTCGAGGGCGAGCTCGACCCGATGTCGGCTCAGGGCTCGGGGGACGTGAAGTACCACCTCGGCGCGACGGGGACACACACGTCGCCGTCGGGCGGCACGGTCGCCCTCACGCTCGCGTCGAATCCGAGTCATCTCGAGGCGGTCGACCCGGTCGTCGAGGGAATGGCCCGCGCGAAGGCGGACGCGAGGAAGAGTGGGCGCAGCGACACCGTGCTGCCCGTGCTGATCCACGGCGACGCGGCGTTCGCCGGCCAGGGTGTCGTCGCCGAGACGTTCAACCTGTCGGCCGTCCCCGGCTACGAGGTCGGCGGCACCGTGCACCTCGTCGTCAACAACCAACTCGGCTTCACGACCGGTCCCGAGGCCGGACGTTCGAGCGTCTACGCGACCGACATCGCGAAGATGGTGCAGGCGCCGATCTTCCACGTGAACGGCGACGACCCGGAAGCGGCGGTGCGCGTGGTTCGCCTGGCGTTCGCGTTCCGGCAGGCGTTCTCGAAGGACGTCGTGGTGGATCTCGTGTGCTACCGGCGCTACGGGCACAACGAGGCCGACGAGCCCGCGTTCACACAGCCCAGCATGTACGCGCTGATCGACCAGCACCGTTCGGTGCGCAAGCTCTACACCGAGCACCTGATCAACCGCGGCGACCTGACGATCGAGGAGGCCGAGGAGTCGTTCGCCGACTTCCGGCGCCGTCTCGATCAGGCGTTCGAGGAGACCCACCAGAGCAAGCCGCCATCCGCCGAGCCTCAGCAATCGCTCCCTCCGGATCGTCCCGACGTGGCCACCGCGGTGGGCCGCGACGTGCTGGCCCAGGTGGTCGAGGGCGTCACGCGACGGCCCGAGGGCTTCACCGTGCACCCGAAGCTCGAACGGATCCTGCAGGCGCACCGCGTCGCGTTCGACCGCAACGAGGTCGACTGGTCGCTCGCGGAGGCGATGGCGTTCGGCTCGATGGTGCTCGAGGGCACGCCCGTGCGACTCGCCGGCCAGGACACGCGCCGGGGCACGTTCAGCCAGCGTCACGGCGTGCTGATCGACGTCGAGACGGAGCGTGAGTACTTCCCCCTCGCAAACCTCGCGCCCGACCAGGCGCCGTTCATGCTGTACGACTCGGTCCTGTCGGAGTACGCCGCGCTCGGGTTCGAGTACGGCTACTCGGTGAGCGCCCCCAACACGTGGGTCGGTTGGGAAGCACAGTTCGGTGACTTCATCAACGGCGCGCAGATCATCGTCGACCAGTTCCTCGTCGCCGCCGACGACAAGTGGGGACAACGCAGCGCGCTGACCCTGTTGCTCCCCCACGCGTACGAGGGTCAGGGACCGGAGCACTCGAGCGCGCGCATGGAACGGTTCCTCACGCTGTGCGCGGAGGACAACATGCGGGTCGTCTACCCGAGCACGGCGGCGCAGTACTTCCACGCCCTGCGCCGGCAGACGAAGGACCCGGTGCGACGGCCGCAGATCGTCTTCACGCCGAAGCGGTACCTGCGCATGCCGCACACGCGTTCCCCGGTGAACGCACTCACCGACGACCGCTTCCACGACGTGCTCGACGACCGCGCGATCGCGGCGGGCACGCTCGATGCTCAAACCGTGCGCCGGGTGGTCCTGTGCACGGGCAAGATCGGCCATGAGCTGATGGACCGCCGCGACGAACGCAACGCTGCGGTGGCTGTGGTAAGGGTCGAGCAGCTGTACCCGTTCCCGGGCGACGAGATCGACGAGGTGCTCGGTCGATACCCGAACGCGACCCAGGTGTGGTGGGTGCAGGAGGAGCCGGAGAACATGGGCGCGTGGATCTTCGTCCACGGCCGGCTGCACCGCCTGCTGCGCGACCGCGATCTGCGCCACATCGCGCGTGAAGCGAGCGCGAGCCCCGCGACGGGGAGTCAGACGGTGCACGACCGTGAGCAGCACGAGCTCCTCGAAGCCGCAGTCGCGGACGTCTGACCAATTCACCTTGTGTGGATTCAAGGCGCATAGCGCCGCCGATCCACACAAGGTGATTATTTCGGGGGCATTCGCAGCGCGCCGTCGACGCGGATCACCTCGCCGTTGATCATCGTGTTCTCGGCGAGGTGGCAGACGAGCGCGGCGTACTCGTGCGGACGGCCGAGCCGGTGCGGGAAGGGGACGTTCGCGGCGAGCGCGTCGCGCGCCTCGGGCGGGAGCACCGACATCATCGGTGTCTCGAAGGTGCCCGGTGCGATCGTGCACACGCGGATCCCCACCGCCGCGAGGTCCCGCGCAGCCGGCAGGGTCAGACCGACCACACCGCCCTTCGAGGCAGCGTAGGCGACCTGGCCGATCTGACCTTCGAACGCGGCGACGGACGCGGTGTTCACGATCAAGCCCCGCTCGCCGTCGTCGAGCGGTTCCGTCGAAGCCATCGCGCTCGCCGCGATGCGCAACACGTTGAACGTACCGATGAGGTTGATCGTGATCACCCGCTCGAACGCGCCGAGATCGTGCGGAGCGCCATCGCGGGAGAGGGTGCGGACCGCGATCGCGATGCCCGCGCAGTTCACCGCCAGCCGCAACGGCGCGCCGGCCTCGCGTGCGGTGTCGATCGAGGCTGCGACCTGGTCCGGGTCCGTGACATCCGTGTGCACGAATTGCGCGCCGTCGAGCTCGGACGCGAGCGCTTTCCCCCGCTCGTCGTCGAGATCGAGGATGGTGACCGTCGCGCCTGCGGCCGCGAGCGCGCGGGCCGTCGCCTCACCGAGCCCCGATGCTCCGCCCGTCACCACTGCCGCGATCCCGTCGAGCTGCATCCCTCTTCCTCCCTTCGAGCGACGCGGAGGCTAGCTGGCTACACATGGCTCCCTCCGCTCACGCTCGAGAAGGCTTCGCCGAGCGGAGCTCCGCTCCGTCCGCACGCTTACGATTCGGCCATGGATTTCGAGCTGACGGAAGAGCAGGAGGCGTTCCGCCGCGTGGTGCGCGACTTCGCCGAGTCGGAGATCGCACCCCACAGTACGGAGTGGGATCGCCACCACACCTTCCCGGTCGATGCGGTGCGGTCGATGGGCGAGCTCGGTCTGTTCGGCCTCGTCTTCCCCGAGGAGTACGGCGGTGGCGACGCCGACTTCACGACGTTGTGCATCGCGATCGAGGAGATCGGCCGCGTCGACCAGAGCCTGGGCATCACCCTCGAAGCGGCGGTGGGTCTCGGTGCGAATCCGATCTATCGATTCGGCACCGAGGACCAGCGCGCCCGCTGGCTCCCCGATCTCGTCACAGGACGCGCGCTTGGCGCCTTCGCGTTGACCGAGCCCGAAGCCGGAAGTGATGCCGGCGGCACACGCACGAAGGCAGTCGTCGACGAAGCGTCGGGTGCATGGGTGATCGACGGCGAGAAGGCGTTCATCACGAACTCGGGCACGCCCTTGACGTCGGTGATCACCCTCACGGCACGTACCGGTCCGGGCGAGATCACCGCGCTCATCGTGCCTGCGGGCACACCCGGCCTCGAGGTGCTCCCGCCATACCGGAAGATGGGATGGCACGCCTCCGACACGCACGGCCTCGTCTTCAGCGGGTGCCGGGTTCCCGAAGAGAACGTCCTCGGCGAGCGGGGCTCGGGATTCCGACAGTTCCTGTCGATCCTCGACGAGGGACGGATCGCGATCGCGGCGCTGGCGGTGGGCGCGATCCAGGCGTGCCTCGACCACGGGGTTCGCTACGCGAACGAACGGCACGCGTTCGGGCGGCCGATCGGGGCGAACCAGGCCATCGCGTTCAAGTGCGCCGACATGGCGGTGCTGTGCGAGAACGCGCGTCTGCTCACGTACAAGGCCGCATGGCTGCGCGACATGGGAAAGCCGTTCAAGACGGAAGCCGCCATGGCCAAGCTCTACGCGACCGAGGCGGCCGTCACCGCGACACGCGAGGCGACGCAGATCTTCGGCGGCTACGGGTTCGTCGACGAGACACCGGTGAGCCGCATGTACCGCGACGCGAAGGTGCTCGAGATCGGTGAGGGCACGAGTGAAGTGCAGCGCCTCGTCATCAGCCGCGCCCTCGGACTGCCCCTGACCTGAGCGCGGGCGTTCAGTCCTGCGTGGCGGCGTGCGCCGCTTCGGCGGACACGGTCGCGTCGAGCGCCACGATCTCGTCGATCTCGACCGCGTCCGCAGCATGGGCCGGCAGCCAGACCAACGCGACCACCGCACCCACCAACGCGGCGGCTCCGCCGACGACCATGCCCTGGTGCATGCCAGTCACGAACGCGTGTCTCGCCGTGTTGCGGATCAGCGCTCCGATCGGGCCGCCGATGCGCTGCGCGACCGCCAGCGCGGCACCGAGCTGACTCTTCATCGCGTCCGCGATGGACTTCGGTACGGGACGGGACTGCTTCGCGATCGCGGCACCGATCTTCGAGCCGTACGTCGACGCGAGCACGCTGCCGATGATCGCAATCCCGAGCGCGCCCCCGACCTGGCGGGTTGTGTCGTTGACGGCCGAGCCGACGCCCGCCTTGGACAACGGCAAGGAGCCCATGATCGACTCGGTGGCCGGTGCCATCGTGCAGCCCATGCCTCCGGCGACCAGCACGATGCGCCACACGATGTCGCCGTAGCTCGTGCCCACGCCGATCTGCGCCATCGTGAAGAGTCCCGCGGCCACGAGCGTCAAGCCGAGCGTGACCACGAGCTTCGTCCCGATGTGTTCGACGAAGCGGGCACTGAGCGGCGCGACGACCATCAACACCGCCGCATACGGCAGGAGACGCACACCGGTCTGCAACGCCGTGTAACCCAACACGAACTGGAAGTACTGCGTGAGGAGGAAGAGCGAACCGAACAGCGAGAGGAAGACGAGCGCGATCCCCGTGCTTGCCGCGCTGAACCGCGGATTGCGGAAGAACTTCACGTCCAGCATCGGTTCCCTCGTGCGCAGCTCCCAGGTCACGAACAGCAGGAGCAAGACCGCGGCCAGGCCGAACGAGATCAGGATGAGCTGGTCGGTCCATCCCTTCCCCGGCGCCTCGATGATCCCGTAGAGCAGCGCGCTGAGCCCGGCCATCGACAGGACCGCGCCGAGCGGATCGAGCCGTGGCGCGGCCGGGTCCTTCGATGTCGGCACGAGGAACACGCCCGCGACGACCGCGATCACGACGACGGGGATGTTCACGAGGAAGATCGAGCCCCAGTAGAAGTGCTCGACGAGGAATCCTCCGGCGAGCGGCCCGAGCGCGATACCGATGCCCGCGACGCCCGCCCACATCCCGATGGCGCGGGCGCGCTCGCCGGGATCGGTGAAGACGTTCGTGAGCACCGACAACGTCGACGGCATGATGAACGCACCGCCGACACCCATCAACGCGCGTGCGGCGATGAGTTTGTTCGGCGTGTCGACGAGGGCGGCCACCACGGACCCCACACCGAACACCAGGAGTCCGAGCTGCAACGCGCCTCGCCGCCCGAAGCGGTCTCCCAGGCTTCCCGCGGTCAGCAACAGTCCGGCGAAGACCAGCGTGTACGAGTCCACCATCCACTGCAGCTGGCTGTTCGACGCGTGCAGCTCACGCTGCAGCGTCGGGATCGCGACGTTGAGGATCGTGTTGTCGAGCGTGATGACGACGAGGCTGAAGCACAGCACGCCGAGCGTCCACCACCGACGGGCGTGAACGGAGCCGGCAGTACTCGTGTGTCGGTCGGTCATGTCCCGATCCCTCCGTCCGCCGCGACACGGGAAGATCCGAAACGTCTCCGCCGAGAACCCGGGGTCACTGTAACGAGGGCGACCTCAGGAACGCGGGACCGCCTCTCCGACCGCCGCAACCGCCCGGTCGCGGGCGGCGTCGGACGCCGCTACGAGCGGGAGCCGGACGTCGGCCGTCGGGATGCGGCCTTGTGCATGGAGCACGGCCTTGAACACGGCCGGGTTGGGTTCTGCGAAACAGGCCTGGATCACGGGCAGCAGCGCCTCGGCGTGCGCCCGCCCGTCGTCGAGCTTCCCGGCGAGGCCGCACTCCACCATGGCGACGAACCGCTCGGTACACACGTGGGCCGACGCCGCGATCGCTCCCGCTCCGCCCATGAGCACGGCCGGATAGATGAACGGGTCGTCGCCGGCCAGGAAGGAGAAGCCGTCGGGTGCGCCGGCGAGGATCTCGAGGCTGTCGGCGTCGATCGCGCCGACGGCCTGCTTGATCCCGGCGACGTTTCCACCGGCAGCCACCCGCAGCACGCCGGCGCTGCTCAACGCGCGGCCCGTGCGCTGCGGGACGTTGTAGAGCACGAGCGGCACCGGGCTCTTCGCGGCAACCGCTTCGAAGTGCGCGACGATCCCGGCCTCGGAGGGCCGCACGTAGTACGGCACGACGACGAGCGCGCCGGCGAGCGCCGGCGTATCACGCAGCGCCTCGACCGCGGCAATGGTCGCCGCCGTGTTGTTCGTGCCCGCACCGACGATCAACTGCGCGTCGCGCTCCGCGCAGACGCGCGAGCAGACGTCGATGACGGCGCGCTTCTCGTCGGCATCGAGTGCGCTCGCTTCGGCGGTGGTACCGAGGGCGACGATCCCCGCGACACCGGCGTCGAGATACTCGTGCGTGAGCCGTTCGATCGCGTCGAGCGCGACGTCGCCCGACGGGCCGAATGGCGTGATCAGCGGGACGTAGACGCCTCGTAACACCACGGGAGCCATGCGTCGAAGGCTACCCGCCGCAGCGGCGCGGGGTACCTTCCATTCGATGGTCGAGCCCTGGCGGACACTGCTCACTCTGGTCGTCGGGCTCGCCACCGGAGTTCTCTCGGGAATGTTCGGCGTGGGCGGCGCCGTCGTGTCGACCCCCGCGATCCGTGTGCTCGGTGTGAACGCGATCGACGCGGTGGGGACCACCTTGCCGTCGATCCTGCCGTCGGCGGTCAGCGGCACACTGCGCTACGCACGGAGCGGGTTGATCCGGCCGCGGGTGGTGCTCCTGACGTCGACGACCGGGATCCTCACCGCGGTCTTGGGCTCGCTGGCGTCGCATCGCGTCCCTGGTCACGGGCACCTGTTGATGGTTGCGACGGCGGCGATCGTGGGCTTCACCGCGTGGCGCATGGCCCGCACGGTCCGGCCCGACGAGGCGATCGACGAAGCGGAGCCCGACACCCTCGAGACACTGGATGCGCTGGCGCACTTCGACGATGACACCGTCGCGGTGGTTCGCCCGGCGGCGACCGGACGGCACTGGTGGAGGCTTGCGGTGACCGGCGTCGGCGCCGGCGCGCTCAGCGGACTCCTCGGGATCGGCGGCGGGACGGTGCTGGTGCCGGCCTTCTCCGAGTGGATCGGGATGCCGATCAAGGAATCCGTCGCCACGTCGCTCGCCTGCGTCGGTGTTCTGGCGTTGCCAAGCACGATCACGCACGCGTTCCTGGGCGACATCAACTGGGCATACGCCATCCCGCTGTCGGTCGCGGTCATCCCGGGCGCGCGCCTCGGTGCGGTGCTCGCGATCCGCTCGTCCGACCGCGCGTTGCGTCTCAGCGTCGCCGCGCTGCTCGGCGTGCTCGCCGTCATCTACGCGGCGGGCGAGCTCCTCGCTCTGTGAGCTCGCGGGCTCTGCTGAACACCGCGTCGAACATCGGCTGCGTGAGCTTCCCGGTGAACGTGTTCTGCTGGCTCGGGTGGTAACAGCACACGACGGTGAGGTCGCCGGCGGGCACTTCGACGCCGTGGCCGAACTTCGGCCTCGGTCGCGGCATCGGGACCACGCGTGCGAGCCCGTCATAGGCAAAGCCGCCGAGCGCCACGACGACGCGGACGTTGCGCAGCAGCTTCAGCTCCCGTTCGAGGTAGGGCAGACAGCGATCACGCTCGTCGACGGTCGGTCGGTTGGCGGGCGGGGCGCACCGCACCACCGCGGCGATGTACGCGTCGCGCAGCCTGAGGCCGTCGTCGACCGACACCGACGTCGGCTGGTTCGCATAACCGGCACGGTGCAACGCGGCGAACAGCCAGTCGCCCGATCGGTCGCCCGTGAAGATCCGACCGGTGCGGTTGCCACCGTGCGCCGCGGGCGCGAGCCCCACGATCAACAGGCGAGCCGAAGGATCGCCGAATCCGGGCAGGGGTCGAGCCCAGTAGCGCTCGTTCCGGAACGCGGCGCGGGGCTGGCGGGCGACCTGCTCACGCCACTCCACGAGCCGAGGACACGCCCGACACTCCACGATCTCGTCCCTGAGCGTCTCGAGCTCGTCGGTCATCCCCTGCAGGTTATGTGGCCTCCTCCCCGCGGCGTCCTCGCCGCGCAGGACCGGCCGAGGCCGCGGCCGGCTCCCCTATCCTCCGGGCGGTGCGCGTCCTGCTCATCGTCAACGCCGTTGCCTCCTCGGTGACCGCGCGCCGCCGCGTCGTGATCCAGAAGGCGCTCGGCGCCGACCACGACCTCGAGGTGGCCGAGACGGCCCGCAAAGGACATGCGGCCCGACTCGCGCGCGCGGCCGCCGTCGACGGGGTCGAGGTCGTCGCGGTGCTGGCCGGTGACGGCACGCTGAACGAGGCCGCCGACGGGCTCGCGGGCACGCAGACCGCGCTCGCTCCCCTGCCCGGTGGGTCGACCAACGTGTTCGCGCGCGGCATCGGCGTGTCGCGCGACCCGATCGAGGCGACGGCCGAGCTGCTGACGTCGCTCGAGAACCGATCGTTCGCGCGCGTGGGGCTCGGCACGGTCGACGGGCGCCATTTCCTCGTCCACTGCGGTATCGGCTTCGACGCCGCGGTGATCGAGCAGGCCGAACGTCGATCGATCATGAAGCGATACGCGGCGCCCGCGTTGTTCGTCGCGTCCGCGTTCGACACGTGGTTGCGCGTGTACGACCACACCCGTCCGCGGTTCGATCTCGAGCTGCCGCATGGCGAGCTCGTCGAGGGCTCGATCTTCACGATCGTTTCGAACATGACGCCGTACACCTATTTCGGGTCACGTCCGGTGATCGTCGAGCCGGGCGTCGAGCTCGCCGCACCCCTTGCCGTCACGATCTTCACGACCCGCAAGATCCTCGACGTGATCCGCGTCGGTGTTTCGGCCGTCGCCGCGCGCCGAGTCGTGCAACGGCACCCGCGTGTGCTGCACCGCCGGAACGTGGCGTCGATGCGGGTCTGCGGCCACGGCCCGTTCCCCTACCAGGTCGACGGGGAGTACCTCGGCACGGCCGACGAGCTGTCGATCACCTACGAGCCCGACACCTTGACGCTCGTCATCCCGCCACGACCCGACGGGCAACATCCGGCACGTTCGTGATGATGCCGTCGACACCCGCCGCGCTGAGCGCGGCGATCTCAGAGGGATCGTCCACCGTCCACACGTTGACGAGCAGCCCGGCGTCGTGGGCGGCGCCGAGCACGACGCCCGCGTCGTCGCGCAGAAGTGTCGACCGTTCCGGGTGGAGGGCGTCGTAACCGCGACCGAGCGCGAGGGGAACGGCGTCGGTCACGGCCAGTCCGGGCAACGTGAGCCATCCGGTGCGCACACGCTCGTCGAGTGCGCGCACCGCGTCGAGCGCATCGGCGGTGAACGACGACACGATGACCCGTCCGAACCAGCCCCGCCGCGCCACCGCCGCGGCGACTTCGGTCGCGACCCGTTCGTCGGGGTCGTAGTCGGGCTCGTTCGGGAAGTTCTTGATCTCGACGTTGACGAGGCCCTCACACGCGTCGAGCGCCTCGTCGAGCGTTGGCACCTCGGGATGGGCGGCCCGGAGCTGCGCGGCGGTCAGGTCGACGACGGTCGCACCGTCGGGAAGTTGCGCGTCGTGGTACACGACGAGGAGGCCGTCCGCGGTGCGGCGCGCGTCGAGCTCCACGCCGTCGGCACCGAGCGCAGCCGCGGCGCGGAAGGCGTCGAGCGTGTTCTCGGGCGCGGCCCGGGACGCCCCCCGGTGCGCCAGCACAACAGGAACACGTTTCACCGAATTCCCGACGGGTATGTCAAAAGTCCTGGTCACAGCCCTTGCACGCCTTCGTGACGGTGGATACCCTGCCAGAGCCACGCGACTCCCGGTCGGAGCGTGTCGGCCGCAACGGCGTGCGTTCGAGCTGCCTGTCTGCGCGCGCCGCACACAACAGGACGAAGCCTGGTCCGCGCCGACGGGGGGTGGCGACGGCCTCGTCGAGACGATGAACGAGACGGAGGCTTTGTGGCGCTCACCTGGATCCGCACCCATGACTGGGACGCAGGCACGTGGCGGAACCGTTCCGCATGCCGCGACACCGATCCCGAGCTGTTCTTTCCCATCGGTGCAACCGGTACGGCACTCGACCAGATCTCGGCCGCAAAGGGGATCTGCGCGCAGTGCACGGTGACCACCGAGTGTCTCGAGTTTGCGCTCGCGACCAACCAGGAAGCCGGAGTGTGGGGCGGGACCACCGAAGAGGAGCGCCGCAAGCTGCGCAAGTCGTGGCTGGCCGAGGAGCAGGCCGCAACCGGCTGACACCGGCCATCGGTTGGGACGCACCTCGCGCTCATGGGCGCGTGCGGCGTCTCGACTCGAGAGGTTCGGCGCGTCGCGCCCACTTCAGCCTGCCTGCAGGCTGACACGCGGCGCGGCGATCGGCACGCGCACGTGAACCCACGTGCCCGGCTCGCCATTGCGCATCTCCATCGAACCGGCGAGCTCACCGGCGACGAGTGCCTGCACGATCGACAAGCCGAGGCCCTTCGACTGCTCGAGTGAGAAGGCGGCGGGCAGCCCGACCCCGTCATCGATCACGTCGATGCGCAGCTCGTCGATCGAGCGCACAAGTCGCACGAGCACGTGACCGCTGGCCGGCATGTCGCCGTCGTCGCGGGGGAACGCGTGGTCGACGGCGTTCTGCATCAGCTCGTTGAGCACCACCGCGAGGGGTGTGGCGACCTCGCCGGGAAGGTTCCCCGCGTCGCCTTCAACTGCGAAGTGCAACCACCGCTCCGGGGTCGACACCGATTCCTCGACCACTCTGACCAGGGGGCGGACGATCTCGTCGAACGGAACGACATCGCTCGCGTCGCGCGACAACGTCTCGTGCACGATGGCGATCGAGCGGATCCTGCGCTCCGACTCCTCCAGTGCCTGCTGTGCCTCCGGTGACCGCAGGCGCCGACCCTGCAGCCGCAGCAGCGCAGCAATCGTCTGGAGGTTGTTCTTCACGCGGTGATGGATCTCGCGGATCGTCGCGTCCTTCGACATCAGCATCCGGTCGCGGCGTCTCAGCTCGGTGACGTCGCGCATCAGGAGCAGCGCACCGACGGGGACCGACCGCTCGAGCAGCGGGATCGCGCGCATGAGCAGGGACACGTCACCGCGCTCCATCTCCTCGGTGACGGGTGCGCGAGCACGCAGTGCCGCCATCACCGCGGCGTCCTCGAAACCGAGCTCGGCGAGGTGCAATCCGGTCGTGTAGGCGTGGATACCCATGCGGTGCAGCGCGCTCACCGCGTTGGGACTCGCGAAGACGATCTTGGCGTCGGCGTCGAGCACGATCGCGCCGTCGCCGACGGTCGGCGCTTCCGCGGGTGCGAGCTCCTCACGTTCGAACGGGAACGCACCTTCGGCGACCATCTGCGACAGACGCTCGAACGCGTCGAGGTACACCCGCTCGAGCTCACCGAGCTTCCGACTCATCGTCGTGGGCGTCTCGCGTGTGAGCACGGCGACCATCGACCCGCGGTGGCGCACCGGGATGCATTGGACCCGGATGCGTTCGTTCGCGCCGATCACCGTGGCGTCACCCTCGGTGATGTCGCCGTTGCGCCACACCCGGGTCAGCAGCGGCCGCTCCACCTCATCGACGACGGTGCCGATCATGTCGGACGGGTAGAGCGTCTGTCCGGTGGTCGGCCGCACCTGCGCCACCACGACGAATCGGTGCGCCTCTTCACCCGCGACGGGAACCAGCATCAACAGGTCGGCGAAGCACAGGTCGGCGAGGAGCCGCCATGACATGGCCAGGCGGCGGGCGTGCAGCAGGTCGTCACCGACCAGCTCCGTGTTACCGACCGCAAGCTCGTCGAGCACCGCCACACGACGATGGTACGTGGCCTCGCGACACCAGCCGGCTCATCACCGGCCGTTCGGGCCCGTACAGGCTCAGGCTCTCGACGTCGCAGCGTCGGCGAACAGGAAACGGCCCGCCTCGGCCAGACCGATGAGATCGTGGATGTCGCCCTCCAACCGCGGCACGTCGACGACGACGTCGAGCGCCTCCGCGAGCTCGGTGCGCAGCTCGGCCTCGCGCGTGGCGACGACCGCGAAGTTGCGGAACGACTCCCCCACTGTCCGTAGCACGCGGGCGGTGCGGTCCGGCTCGCTCAACGCGGGGATAGCCAGGTCGACGAGCGACTGCGCGACCGGCGTCGGGTCGGTAACGAGCGCGTCGGCGACACGCGCGCCCTCGGGCGAACGCAGATATCCCGGCAAGGTCTGATTGAGGATCAGCGCACCGAGGTGGTACTTGCGCGCCACGAGCTCCTCCATGAAGAACTCCGCCTCGCGCAGCGGCGCGGACTCGAGCGTGGTGACCACTGCGAACGTGGTCCGCCGGTCGTGCATGAGCCGTTCGACCGCGCGTGCCCGTTCGACGAACCCGTCGTACATCGACTGGAAGTTGAGGAAGAACTCCGCGATGTCCTGGAGGAACTGGCTCCCGAGGATGCGGTCGGCCAGTTGGTAGAACGGCCGGCTCGCGACGTTGATGACGCGCGCACCACGGCCGCGACCCATGCGGTACGGCATCGTGAGCCATCGCAGCAGCCGGCCGCCGAAGAACTCGGCCATGCGCTTCGGTGCATCGAGGAAGTCGATCGCGTTCCGTGTCGGTGGGGTGTCGATGACGATGAGGTCGTACTTCCCGGTCGCGTGGACGTCGAAGAGCCGCTCCATCGCGATGTAGTCGTGACTCTGCACGAAGCGCGCGGTGATGTTGTGGTAGAGGCGGTTGTCGAGGATCCGCAGCGCGGTTTCCTCGTTGGGCGCGTGCCGCAACACGAGGTCGTCCCAACCCTGCTTGGTGTCGAGCATGGCCGCCCACAGCTCGCCACGCGGCTCGATGCCGGCCCGCTTCAACACGTCGTCGGGTACGCGCCGCTCGATGTTGCCGAGTCCGCCCTCGAGACCGAGGGCCGACGCGAGCCGCCGCGCCGGGTCGATGGTGAGGACGAGCACCTTGCCCCCGAGGCGCATCGCCGACTCGAGCCCGGCCGCGGCCGCCATCGACGTCTTCCCGACGCCGCCCGAGCCGCAGAAGATGGCGATCTCCTTCGTGGCGAGGAGCGGCTCGAGGCTCTCGTGCCCGCGCGTCGACGCCGCCTGCGTTCTCACAGGCCCAACTCCTCCCCCAACGACTCGGCGATCATCCGCGTAACGCGGAAGCCGTGCTCGCGCACGAACAGGTACGGGAGGAACAGCAAGGGGAGGTCGACGGCCCGGCGCAGCTCCGCAAGATGCGCGGCACGGGTGCGGCGCAAGGACACGGCCATGCGGGCCGCGTCCAGCACGGCGGTCGTACCCCTCGCGACGTCGGCGCCGCCGCCGAGCGCCTCCACGAGCCGCTCGGACGCCGGCGGCTCACGTAACGCCTCGAAGGTCTCCTCGTCGGCGTGCGTGAAGAGCTCCGGCAGGACACGGTTGACGATCACGGTTCCGAGCGGGACGTGCAGCTCCGACCGCACGCGGGCGACGAGCTCGATCGTCTCGTTGACCGGCATCTCCTCGGGCGTCGTGACGACGTTGAGCGATGTCAACGCCGGGTCGTGCAGCATCTCGCTCATCCACCCGGTCTGGGCGCGCACGGGACCGACCGACACGAGCTCGCGGATGGCCTCGGGGGCGCCGAGCTGGGCGACGATGTGACCGCTGGCGGCCGCGTCGACGAGGACGATGTCCCATGGGGCACGACCCTCGATCGACTCGCGAACCTCCCAACACACCTTGCCGACGGTGAGGATCTCCTTCACGCCGGGCGCGGCGGTCGCGACGAAGTCGAGGGCACGGGCGAGGGGCCCGATCCGGCCGAGCACCGGGACCTTGAGGTTGAGGCGCAGGTATTCCTGGAGCGACTCCTCGGTGTGCATCGTCATGACGAACACGCCCGGATGCACCTCGACGGGCTTGAAGCCGACGGGCGCGTGCTCGAAGAGGTCGGTGAGGTTCCCCTTGGCGTCGACGTCGACGACGAGCACCCGCTTGCCCTGCTGCGCGGCGAGCAGGGCCATGGCGGCCGTGACCGTGCTCTTGCCGACCCCGCCCTTGCCGGAGAAGAAGAGCATCCGGCGCTGGAGGAGCGCCGGGGCGGCCGCGGGAGGCAAGCCGATCCCCTGCCTCTATCCCCTACCGAATCCGACCCGCTTGTGGCCCTCGTCCTCGTGGATCTCCACGTAGGCGATCTTGTCGACCGCGATACCCACCCGCCGGCCCTTGCTGTCGGTGAGCCACAGCACCGACGCGCCGCCCTGCACCGCCGCGTCGACCTGCTTCGCGACGTCGTCCGCGGTGCTGTCGAGCTCGAGCGCCAGCTCCTTGGGCGTGTGCACGACTCCGATGTTGACTTCCATGCGCGACCTTCTGATTCCACGAGGGCGGACGCGCGGGATGCTAGCAACCCCGGCCGCGGAGTCGTTCACGACGGCCGCCGGGGGAACGGCCCGAAGAACTGCATCCGGTGGGCTTCGACCCGCGCACGCACGGGTAGCGGGCGTGAGAGAGGGACGCGAAAAGGAGTCGCCATGACCGTGATGCAGTTCGATCCCTTGTCACAGCTCGACCGGATGTTCCGGGGTCTGCTCCCCGACGGCGGCGGTCGCTCGCACCGCATGCCCATCCCCATCGACGTCTTGAAGCGCGGCGACGAGTACATCGTCGAGCTCGACCTGCCCGGCGTGTCGCCGGACCAGATCGACGTTACGGCCGAGCGCAACGTCATCTCGGTACGCGCCGATCGGAGTGCGTCCCACAGCGACGCCGACGAGGTGCTCGTGTGCGAGCGCCCGCACATGGTGCTCGAACGGCAGATCTACGTGAGTGACAACCTCGACACCGAGCGCATGCGGGCCGAGTACCGCAACGGCGTCCTGGTGCTGCACCTGCCGCTCAGCGAGTCCAGCAAGCCGCGGCGCGTCTCGGTGGTCGGCAGCTCGGAATCGTCGGAGGTCCGGGCCGGCAACGGCGCGGGCCAGGGTGACCAGATGGGCCAGGGCGGCCCGACCGGCATGGGCGAGCAGTCGAGCATGGGCGAGCAGACCGGACAGGCCGGGACGAGCGCGGCTTCCAGCGGTACCGCAACGCCCTCATGAGGTCGAGTGGCGCCCGGGTATGCGCCCTGCACCCGGTGGGGTGCGCGGCGCGGCCCGGC
Organism: uncultured Burkholderiales bacterium; assembly: GCA_964548555.1. Taxonomy (GTDB): domain Bacteria; phylum Actinomycetota; class Acidimicrobiia; order IMCC26256; family JAMXLJ01; genus JAMXLJ01. The sequence goes on along the minus strand of CAZJSY010000012.1, from coordinate 10,759 downwards.
GCCACTCGCAATCAGGAGTGACAGACCGTCCCGGCCGCGGGCGGCGCGAGGTCGACGACGTACGCGTCGATCGCGCCGCGCACGCAGCTGCTCGAGAACAGCGCGACGTGCGACGCGCCCTCACGCGTGAGCAGCACACCGCGTTCGAGCTGCAAGGCGAGCGACTCCGCCCACGCGTAGGGCGTCGCCGGGTCGTGCGTCGTGCCGACGACGAGGATCGGCGGTGCACCGGGGGCCCGTACGGGGTGCGGGTCCCGCGTGGGTGGCGCGGGCCACACCGCGCACACCACGCCGCCCCACACGGAGATCGGCCCGAAGACCGGCGCTCGGCTCGCAGCCGCGGCCGCGCGCGACTGGAGCAGCCCGATGTCGTGGGGTACCGGATGATCGAGGCAGTTGATCGCGTTCGACGCGTCCGCGTTGATGGTCGCACCGGGCGTTCGGCCTTGGTACGCGTCGGCGAGTGAACGGATCGCGGAGCCGTCGCCGCGCTCGGCCGCCGTCAACGCGGATGCGAGGCTCGCTCGGCGCGACGGCGTGTAGAGCCGGCTGAGCAACGCGGCATAGAGCTCGGCGGGTCCGGCCTGCTTGCCGCCACCCGCGGGGAGCGGACGGGCCCGGAGTCTGTCGAACAACGCCACGAGCGCGCCCGACGGGTCGCCTGCCGGGCGCCATCCGCATCCCGGAACGCACGCGGCGAAGAACGCGTCGAGCGCGTCCTCGAACGAGCGGGCCTGGTCGAGCTGCAACGCGTCCATCGACAGGGCCGGATCGATCGCGCCGTCGAGCGCGGCGGCGCGCACATGCGTCGGGAAGAGGTCGGCGTACGTGGCGCCGAGCAAGGTGCCGTACGAGAGGCCGAGATAGGTCAGCTTGTCGTCGCCCAAGGCGCGACGGAGCTGATCGAGATCACGCGCCACGTCGGTGCTGCCGACATGCGGGAGCAGCGCACCCGACGCTTGCGCGCACGTGTGTGCGTAGTCGGTGTTCGCGCGCACCACCGTGTCGACCGCGGCCGCGGTCTTCGGCGCGGGATCGGGACCGAGGTCACCGCCGCCGCTGCTGTCGCCGGCCCCGTTGCAGTGGATCGCCCCGCTCCCGCCGACGCCCCGCGGGTCGAATTCGACGATGTCGAAGCGTTGCCGCACGCGCGAGGGCAACAACCCCATATCGCGCGGGATCAATGCGACTCCGGATTCGCCGGGCCCACCCGGGTTCAGCACCAACGAGCCGATCCGGTGTGCCGGGTCTTCCGCGCGACTGCGGATCACCGCGACGCCGATCGTCGGACCCGACGGCTGCGCGTAGTCCATCGGCACGGTGAGCATCGCGCACTCGAACCCGCCGCAGCGGGTCCACGCCAACGGAGGCGGCGGGCCGAGCGTCGTCGATGTCGTCGTCGGAGCCGGAGCCGTGGTGGTCGTGGTCGCGAGCGCCTTCGGCACGGATCGTGCCGGCCGCGAAGCTGGCTGCCCGCTGTCACATGCCGTCGCGAGCAGCACCACGACGGCGAGCACGCCACCCACCCGATTCCCCACACCAGTCGCGCCGAATCGACGGGCGATTCGGCGCGAGTTGACACTGAACCGGGTGGCGCCCGTACCGCTCATACGCCGGACAAGTGTCGCAACTGCGGCGGTCAGGTGATGCGCAGCTCCGGATGATGCCGTCGACGGGGGGCGAGCTCGAGGTCGACTCGCGCCGCGATCTCCCGGAACGCGACGGCGGCCTCGTCGTCGGGCCGGGCCACGACGATGGGGCGCCCCTCGTCGCCACCCTCGCGCAGCTCCGGCACGAGTGGGACCCGCCCGAGGAGCGGCACGTCCAGATCGTGGGCGAGCTCTTCCCCACCGCCCGAGCCGAAGATCTCGTAGGCCCTGCCGTCGTCGCCCCGGAACCACGACATGTTCTCGATCACGCCGACGACCGACAGGTTGACCTTGCGAGCCATGGCCGCGGCCCGCTGCGCGACCTTCTGCGCGGCCGGCTGTGGCGTGGTCACCACCACCACCTCCGCGCGCGGGAGGAACTGGGCCATCGAGATCGACACGTCGCCGGTGCCCGGAGGCATGTCGACGAGGAGGAAGTCGGGCTCGGCCCAATGCACGTCGGTGAGGAACTGCTCGAGCGCCTTGTGCAGCATCGGGCCCCGCCACACGACGGCCTGGTCTTCCCGGGCGAAGAAGCCCATCGAGACCAGACGGACACCGTGGGCCGACGGCGGCACGATGACGTCGCCGATCAGACCCGGCGGCCGGTCGATACCGAGCATCCGCGGCATCGAGAAACCCCACACGTCGGCATCGAGCGCGGCGACGTCGTGGCCGCGCCCGGCGAGCGCGATCGCGAGGTTGGTCGTCACCGACGACTTGCCCACGCCTCCCTTGCCGGATGCGATGGCGAGCACACGGGTGCGGGAGTCGGTGAACGGGTTGCGCCGGGGCTCTGCCGGCCGAGCGCCCCCCGCCGCGTCGACGAGCTTCAGCGGATCGACCCCCTTGAGGACGTTGGCGACGGCCTCGAGCTCGGCGTCGGTCATCGGCCGCAGGTCGACCTCGACCCGCTGCACGCCGTCGACGTTTCGGAGCGCGTCGACGACCAGGCCGCGCAGCTGCTCCCCGCCGTCGGACGGCGCGAGCGGCAGCGCGAGGGCAACGAGCGCGACTCCCCGCTCCAGCGCGGCTCCCTTCACCATGCCGAGATCGACGATCGAGCGGCGCAGCTCGGGCTCGTGGACCGCACGCAGCGGGGCGAGCAGGGCGGCGTCGGCCGGCATCGAGGCTCCTCGGCATCGGGCCCGGAGATGCCGGCATCGGGCTCAGCGATCCGGGCGGGGGGATTTCCACTACGAACATAGGTAGAATACCCGTTCGTGGAGACGATCCGGCCCGAGACCAGTGGTCCGGAGACGAACGGCCCCGACCAGAACCGTCCGATGACCGCGGAGGAGTTCACCGCGTCGGTCGCCGCGGTCACGAGCGCGTTCGGCGACCCGACCCGGCGCGAGATCTACCTGTTCGTACGCGAGTCGAGCGCGCAGCCGGGCTCCGGCGTCACCGCGACCGAGGTCGCGGAGCGCTTCGAGCTGCATCCCAACGTCGCGCGCCATCACCTCGAGAAGCTCACCGGCGGCGGGTACCTCACGGTCGGGCCCGCGCACGCCGACGCACCCGACGGTACGGGCGAGGCCGCGCGCAGCGCAGGGCGTCCCTCGAAGCGCTACCGCACGAGCGAGGTGGACGCGACGCTGTCCTTCCCACCCCGCCACGACGACCTGCTCGCGCAGCTGCTCGCGCGAGCGCTCGACCTCCTCGGCCCCGAGCAGGCGTCCGCGATGGCCGACGAGGTCGGATACCGGTACGGGCTCGAGCTCGCGAAACGCATGGGCCCGACCTCGGAGATGCCCGGCCGCGCGCAGCGGTCGTTGCGCTCCGCGATGGGCGTCGTCGCCGACGCGCTCACTGCGCACGGGTTCGCCGCGCACACGGAGCCGCGCGGCCGTTCACTCGCGATCGTGTCGGAGTGCTGCCCGTTCGGTGAAGCGGCGCAGCAATACCCGCACGTCGTGTGCGCGGTCGACCGCGGCATGATCCGCGGCATGCTGGCCGGCCTCTCCGGCGACGTGGATCCTCGCTTCGAGGAGTCGCGTCCCGAAGGTGCCGAGCACTGCGTCACCCGGGTGTGACCCAGGCGTGACGCGGGTCTATCTCGATCACGCGTCCACCTCACCGTTGCGGCCCGCGGCGTTCGAGGCGATGGTGCCGTACCTCCGCTCACATCACGGCGATCCCGGCCGGCTGCACGCCGAAGGTCGCACCACGCGCGTGGCTCTCGAGGACGCGCGTGAGCGCGTGGCGGCGTTGTTCGGAGCCCGCCCGCGTGAGGTCGTGTTCACGTCGGGGGGAACCGAAGCCGTCAACGCGGCGGTGTGGGGATCGATCCAACGGCGCGGCGCAGTCACGTCGCGCGCCCACGTCGTCACGACGGCCGTCGAGCACTCGGCGGTTCTCGATGCGTGCGCCCGTTCCGACGTCGACGCAACGGTCGTCGGTGTCGACGGGCAGGGACGCTTCGACGCCGGCGAGGTCGCAGCCGCGATACGCGACGACACCGCGCTCGTCACCGTGCAACTCGCGAACCACGAAGTGGGCACGCTCCAACCGGCCGCGGAGGTGAGTCGCGCGGCCCGCGCACGCGGCGTCCTCGTGCACATCGACGCATGCGCGGCCGGCGGCGCGGTGCCGGTCGACTTCCGCGAGCTCGATGCTGATCTGTGCTCGGTGACCGCGCACAAGCTCGGTGGTCCGAAGGGAATCGGTGCGTTGTTGATCCGCCGGGGCGTTCGCATTCCACCGTTCGTCGTCGGCGGTGCGCAGGAGCGGGCCCGTCGGGGCGGCATCGAGAACGTCGCGGCCGCCGTGGGCTTCGGCGCCGCGGCCGAGGAGTTGACGGGCGACGGACGACTCGTGCGCGAGCGCGTCGCCTCGTTCGCGCGCACCGACGATCTCGCGCGGCGCGCCATCGAATCGGTCGAGGGTGTGCAGCGATTCGGCGATCCGATCGACCGTCTACCGCACGTTGTGTGCCTCGGGGTGGACGGCGTGGAGGCCGAGCCGATCCTCCTCGGTCTCGATCAGCGCGGCGTCGCGGTGCACTCCGGTTCTGCGTGCTCGAGCGAGACCTTCGAGCCTTCGCCCGTGTTGCGCGCGATGGACGTCGATGCGGACCATTCGCTGCGGGCCAGTGTCGGATGGAGCACCGACGACGACGACATCGACGCCTTCGTGAAGGCGTTCGGTCCCGTCGTCACTCGACTGCGTGGCCTGCGCTCGCAGTAGGGTGCCGGCCATGACCGACAGTTCATGGGCGACGCTCGCGGACACCCTCACCTCGCAGCTGCACCTCACCACGCCGCCGATCGGGATCACGTTCTCGTCAGAACCGCCGGCGGACGTGTCGGGCTTCGACCGGCCGATGCCCGATCCGATGCCCGACGGCCGCACCGGTCGCGTGCCCGCGGGCTGTGTGTTCTGGAATTACGCAGCCGAACGGACGTTCACCACCGTCGCAGCCGACCACGCGAACTGCAGCGTCGGCAGCATGACGCACGGGTTCAAGACGCTCGACGAAGTCGCCGGCAACGGCGACGTGGCCGCGCTGCTCGAGTCGGGTTGGGTCACGATGGACGTCGTCCCGCAGATCCCCGTCGTCAGTCAGCGGCCGGGAGCGGTCACCTACGGCCCGCTCGCCGACACGCCGGTCGACCCCGACGTCGTGCTCATCCGCCTCAACGCGAAGCAGCTCATGGTGCTGTCCGACGCGATGCCGGGCCTGCGCATCGAGGGCAAGCCGCAGTGTCACATCATCGCCGTCGCCAAGGAGCAGGGCGAGGCGGCCGCGAGCGTCGGGTGCATGCTGAGCCGGGTGCGCACGGGCATGCCGAGCGAGGAGATGACCTGCGCGATTCCGGGCTCGCAGCTGGCCGGCGTGGTCGAGTCGGTGCAGCGCAACGCGGCGGCCGACGCGGCGGTCGCGCAGTACGCCGCGCAGGACGCGGCGCGGTTTGCCTAGAGCGTTACTTCTTCGCGGACTCGAAATACGGGTTCGCGCCGCTGGCGTGGTCGGTGACGTCGACGACACGCGTGATCTCCGGGATCGCGTCCAGGATCGCCACCTCGATGCCCTGGCTGAGGGTGACGGCCGCGAGACCACACCCCTGGCAACCGCCGGAGAGGCGGAGGTACGCAATGCCTTCCTCGACCGCGACGAGATCGGCGCGGCCGCCGTGCGCGGCGATCGCGGGGTTGATCTGCTCGTCGAGCACCTGCAGCACCCGCTGCGGCAGCTCGCCGCTCAGATCGGCCGGCGGCCGGTCGCCCATCGGCGGGCTCGCGGGCGGGCGGTTCGGGTTGTTCAACACCATGCCGCCGCCCTGCAGGTCGAGGCGGGATCCGCGGAGCTTGTCGACGCTCCCCGACGGCACGACGATGGTCAGATCATCGTGGACGATCACGCCGTCGTCGGGTCCGGCCTCGTCGGCACGCTGGAAGTACATGTCGTACGTGTAGGTGGTGCCGGACACACCGTTGACCTCGAGCCATAGCGCGAGTGTGTCGGCGTTGTCCTCCGCCGCCCGCACCTCGAGGATCTTCTCGCGAGCGGTGTCGCCGATCGTCAGCAGAGCTTCGGGTGCGCCGTTGTCGGCCATGCCCGTCATGATAGGCCCGTGGCCCGAATTCTCCTCCTCCTTCCCACGGCCACCTACCGGGCCCGCGACTTCCTGGCCGCCGCCCGTCGCCTCGGCGTCGAGGTGGTCGTCGGGTCCGAGGAGCAGCAGGTCGTCGGTGACGACGGCGAGCGCAGCGTGGTCGTTCCCCTCGACGACGCCGACGCAGCCACCGCGGCGGTGGCTGCGCTCGACGGGCGCCGGCCACTCGACGCGGTCATCGCGGTCGACGACCAGGGCGTCGTGACCGCCGGCGAGGTCGCCGCCCGTCTCGGCCTGCCCCACAACCCGGGCGACGCCCTCGCGGCCACGCGGGACAAGGGACTGCTGCGCCGGCGGCTGGACGCGGCCGAGGTGTCCCAGCCCGGGTACCGGGTCGCCGCCACGCCCGACGAGGCACGCGCGGCGGCCGAGGAGCTCGGCCTCCCCGTGGTCGTGAAGCCGGTGTCGCTTTCGGCGAGCCGGGGCGTCATCCGGGTCGACGAGGCCCGGGAGGTGCCGGCCGTCGCCGAGCGGGTGCTGCGGATCCAGGGCGGCGGGCCGCTGCTCGTAGAGCGGTACGTGCCCGGACCCGAGGTGGCCCTCGAGGGTCTGGTGCACGAGGGCGACCTCGACGTGCTCGCCATCTTCGACAAGCCCGATCCGCTCGAGGGCCCATACTTCGAGGAGACGATCTACGTGACGCCGTCGCGGCTGCCCGACGCGTCACAGCGCGAGATCGTGCGCGTGACCGCGTCGGCGGTCGATGCACTCGGTCTCCGCACCGGGCCCGTCCACGCGGAGCTGCGGGTCCCCGCGAAAGGGGAGGCGGTGATCCTCGAGGTCGCCGCCCGCTCGATCGGTGGCCTCTGCGCCCGCTCACTCGTGTTCGGGCTCGGCGTGTCGCTCGAGGAGTTGATCCTGCGCCAGGCGACCGGTGCGGCGCTCGGATCGCTCAAGACCGCGTACGCCGCATCGGGCGTGATGATGCTCCCGATCCCCCGCCGGGGCACGTTGGTCGCAGTTCGTGGAAAGGACGACGCGCACGCCGTGCCCGGCGTCGACGACGTCGAGATCACGATCCCGGTGGGCCGGCCGGTCCAGCCGTTGCCCGAAGGCGACCGGTATCTGGGCTTCGTGTTCGCCCACGGTGAGACCCCGGCCGCGGTCGAACGTTCGTTGCGCGCCGCGCACGCCGCGTTGCACGTCGACATCCAGTCCTAGGCTGGTCGTGGTGCGTGTCCTCGTCGTCTCGACGTACGAGCTCGGTCATCAGCCGTTGCACGCCGCGGCTCCGGCTGCGGAACTGCGCGCCCGAGGGCACGACGTACGGGTGACGGATCTCTCGGTCGACTCGTGGAACGCTGCCGTGCTCGACGGCGTCGACAAGGTGGTCGTCTCGGTCCCGATGCACACCGCGGCCCGCCTCGCACGCGTGCTGCTTGCGCGTATCGACCGGCCCACGTGTTGTTTCGGTCTGTACGCCTCTGCTTGCGCCGACGTCGCCGACGCGGTCGTCGCCGGCGAGTACGGCGACGCGCTGGTCCGCTGGGTCGAGACGGATCAGGCCGGGGACCCCGTGCAACTCGGGCGGCGTCCGACCGCCTCGCCCGTGCCGGCGCGTGACACGTTGCCCCCGCTACGTCGCTACGCGCACCTGGCCTTCGATGGTGAAGAACGTCCGGTCGGCTACGTCGAAGCGTCGCGCGGCTGCGCGCATCGTTGCCGGCACTGTCCCGTTCCCGTGGTGTACGACGGTCGCATCCGCATCGTTGCGCAAGACGACGTGTTGCGCGACGTCGAACAGCTCGTCGGCATGGGCGCGCGCCACATCACGTTCGGCGATCCGGACTTCCTCAACGGTGCGCACCATTCGCGACGGGTGGTGCGGTCGGTCCACCGCCGCTATCCGGAGCTGACGTTCGACTGCACCGTCAAGGTGGAGCACATCCTCCGGCACGAGTCGGTGTGGTCCGAATTCGCCGAGATGGGCTGCCTCTTCGTCGTGTCGGCGTTCGAGAGCACCGACGACGCAACGCTCGCGCGCCTCGACAAGGGTCATACCGTCGCCGACGCCGCGCGTGCGGTCGTGCTCCTGCGCTCGCACGGTATCGAGATCCGCCCGTCGTTCCTGCCGTTCATGCCCTGGACCACGGCGGCACACGTGCGCGACCTCGTGGAGTTCGTCGCGGCGCACGACCTGATCGGCAACGTCGACCCCGTGCAATACACGATCCGGTTGCTCCTGCCTCCGGGGTCGTTGCTGCTCGACGATCCGCTCGTCGCCGCATCGATCGACGGCTACGACGCCGACGCGCTGTCGTACACGTGGCGCGCCGCCGATCCCGCGGTCGACGAGATGCAACGCGAGCTCGCCGCGTTGGTCGAGCGCAGCGTCGAGGAAGGTGAGTCGACCGTGACGACCTATCGACGCGTGCGCGACACGCTCGGTCTGCCGCCGATCCCCGACATCGGCTCCATCGAGGGGAGGCCACGGCTCACCGAGCCGTGGTTCTGCTGAGCGGAGCCCACCGAGGGCCAGTTCGGCTCTCTCTCCTGATCTCAGCAGATCCTCAGCCGCTCTTCAGCGTTCCTCAGGCTTCCGGCGCGACCGTGAACGCATGTCGATGGCGTTTCACTTCGAGATCCCGGAGTCACGGCGACGCGAGCTCTCGGACGCGCTTGCAGCCGCGTCCATCGACGGAACGCCGCGAATCCGAGCGTCGTGCCGCTGGTGGCGGAGCTGGTGCGAGCCGGACGCACAGATGCTCATCGTCGAAGGAGAGCTCCGCGACGACGCGGACGCCACGGTGCTCCGGCCCTTCAAGGTACGCATCGGCGATCTCCCCCTCCGGTGTCTGCCCGGAGGGTAGAGGCCGCGACGCGAACTCCTGACCGTTGGGGCTCAGGTGCTGCGATGCTGGGCTGCGAGCAGGTTGAGCGCTCCCCCGGCGCGGAACCAAGCGATGTGCTCGTCGGACATGGTGTGCGACGCCGGCAACGTGTCGGAGGTCCCGTCGGAGTGGTGCAGCACCACGGTGACGGTCGAACCGGGCGCAAGCCCGGCCAGGCCGGTCACGTCGACCACGTCGTCGGCGCGCACCTTCTCGTAGTCGCCCGGGTCGGCGAAGGTCAGCGGGAGCACGCCTTGCTTCTTGAGGTTCGCCTCGTGGATGCGAGCGAACGAGCGCGTGATGACGGCGCGGCCGTTCATGGAGCGCGGCTCCATCGCCGCGTGCTCGCGCGACGAGCCTTCGCCGTAGTTCTCGTCGCCCACGGCGATCCACTCGATACCCGCCTGCTTGTACGCCTTCGCCAGGTCGGGCAGCGGCATGGTGGTGCCGTCGCGCGCGTCGACGCCAATGCCCGCGGCTTCCGGCGCGAACGCGTTGTTGACGCCGATGAAGAGGTTGCCGGAGATGTTGGTGAGATGACCGCGGTAGCGCAGCCACGGCCCCGCTGGTGAGATGTGGTCGGTGGTGCACTTCCCCACCGCCTTCATCAGCACCCGCAGCCCCGTGACGTCGCGACCGTCCCATGCGGGGAACGGGTGCAGCAGCTCGAGCCGTTCCGAGCCGGGCGCGACCACGACGTCGACGGTCGACGGATCCGCAGCCGGCGCGACGAAGCCCGACGAGCCCTGGTCGTACCCGCGCGACGGAAGGTCGTCGGCAACCGGGGGCTCCAGCATGAAGGGCGTGCCGTCGGCCGACCGCACGGGTTCGTGCACGAAATCGACGTCGAGCCGCCCGGTGAGGGCCATCGCCACGACCGTCTCGGGTGACGCGATGAACGCGAGGGTCTGCGCGTTGCCGTCGTTGCGCCGGGGAAAATTGCGGTTGAACGAGGTGACAATGCTGTTCGGCTCGTCGGTCGCGACGTCGTCGCGCTTCCACTGACCGATGCACGGCCCGCAAGCGTTCGCGAGCACCGTCGCGCCGATCGCCTCGAGGTCGTCGAGCAGACCGTCGCGCTCGATGGTCGCGCGCACCTGCTCCGACCCGGGCGTGATCAGCAACGGTGCCTGCACGCGCAGGCCGTGCGCGGCGGCCTGTCGAGCGACGTTGGCCGCTCGGCCGATGTCCTCGTACGACGAGTTGGTGCACGACCCCACCAGCGCGCACGAGATCGCGGCGGGATACCCCTCGCGCGCTACCGCCTCACGAAGCTCGGAGACGGGGCGGTCGAGGTCGGGCGTGTGCGGACCGACGATGTGCGGCTCGAGCGCGTCGAGATCGATCTCGATCACACGGTCGTAGAAGCGCTCGGGATCGGCGTCGACCTCGGGATCGCCGCGAAGGAAGTCGGCGTAGCGGTCCGCGAGGTCGGCAATCTCCTCGCGCCGCGTCGCCTTCAGGTACATCGCGGCGCGCTCGTCGTAGGCGAACAGCGAACATGTCGCACCGATCTCGGCACCCATGTTGCAGATCGTCGCCCGACCCGTCGCCGAGATCGACCCGACACCCGGCCCGAAGTACTCGACGATCGCGCCCGTACCGCCCTTCACCGTGAGGATGCCCGCCACCTTCAGGATCACGTCCTTCGGCGAGGTCC
>CAZJSY010000011.1:42323-43753 GCA_964548555.1 uncultured Burkholderiales bacterium | reverse complement strand
CCGAAGAACTCCTTGATCGCCGCCACGACCGGGCGGATGTTGATCAGGGTCTGCGGCGTGATGGCCTCGACGTCTTGCGTGGTCATGCGCTCGCGCACGACCCGCTCCATGCGCGACAGGCCGACACGGACCTGGTTCTGGATCAGCTCACCGACGGACCGCACACGGCGGTTGCCGAAGTGGTCGATGTCGTCGGGGTAGTAGTCGGGCTCGTTCGCGTGCAGCTTCACGAGATACGACACCGTGGCCAGGATGTCGGCCCGCGACAGCGTGAAGTCGACCGGACCGGCCTCGGGATCGGCGTTGGGCACGTCGAGGTCGAAGCGCGACAGCGGGAGCTTGCCGTACTCGTCGCGCAGCTTCTTCGAGACCTTGTGGCGTCCGACCTTCGCGAGGTCGTAGCGCTTCGGGTTGAAGAACAGGCTCTCGAGAAGGTTGCGCGCCGTGTCGGGTGTGGGCGGCTCGCCCGGGCGGAGCTTGCGGTAGATGTCGATGAACGCCGCGTCCGCGTTCTCGGTGTGGTCCTTCTCGAGCGTGTTGCGCAACGACTCGTAGGGCTCGCCGCGATCGTCCAGGATCAGCGACAGGAGCTCTTCCTCCGTCTCGCCGAACCCGAGCGCCTTGAGGAGGACGGTGACCGGCTGCTTGCGCTTCCGGTCGATGCGGACGTACGCGGTGTCCTTCTTGTCGACCTCGAACTCGAGCCATGCACCGCGGCCCGGGATGATCTTCGCTCCCACGACGTCCTTCTCGGGCGCCGTCTTGTCGGGAGCGAGGTCGAAATAGACGCCCGGCGAACGCACGAGCTGCGACACCACGATGCGCTCGGTTCCGTTGATGATGAACGTGCCGCGGTCGGTCATCATCGGGAAGTCCCCCATGAAGACCGTCTGCTCCTTGATCTCGCCCGTCTGCGAGTTCATGAAGCGCGCGGTGACGAACAGCGGACGCGCGAACGTCATGTCCCGCTCACGGCACTCGTCCTCGGAGTGCTTCGGCGGGTCGAAGACGTGGTCGGCGAGCTCGAGCTTGAGCGTGCCCGTGAAGTCCTCGATCGGGGAGATATCGCGCAGCACCTCGGCGACGCCCTCACTGAGGAACCATTCGAAGGACTCACGCTGGACCGCGATGAGATCGGGGAGCGCGAGAACTTCACGAAGCTTGCCGAACGACAACCGTTCGCGGGAGGCGAGACGAGCCAAGGTCACTCCTCGAAGAGTCGGGCACGAGGCCGGACGGGGCCGCGCGTACAGGCCCGGCGACGCGTGACGACAGAGCGCAGGCGCGCGCGGGCCAAGATCAGGAAGCTCAGCTGAAGCACGGGCGGGCAGACACGGCTCTACAGATAGTAGACCGCGTCAGGCCAGACTGCCAAGCACGACAACGCGAGCGCCGTGGGCGCCCTCGTCGGCTCCGGTTCGGCACCCTAT
>CAZJSY010000011.1:40732-42223 GCA_964548555.1 uncultured Burkholderiales bacterium | reverse complement strand
GTCGACGAGGTCCTTGGCCTCCTTGAGGCCCAGGCTCGTCAGCGAACGCACCTCCTTGATGACCTGGATCTTCTTGTCACCGGCCGCCTGGAGGACGACGTCGAACTCGTCCTTCTCCTCGGCTTGCGCGCCCTGTCCGTCCCCACCGGCACCCGCGGCAGGAGCGGCCGCGACTGCGACCGGCGCCGCGGCGGTGACGCCGAACTCGTCCTCGAACGCCTTCAGGAACTCGTTGAGCTCGAGGACCGTCATGTTCTTGAAGACGTCCAAGAGCTCCTGCGTGCTCAGTTGTTGGGCCATGGTGCGGTCATTCTCCTTCGGACACGGCATCCGTCTCGGACGCCGCAGGGGATTCGGCGGCCGTCTCGGACGCCGGAGAGCTCGCCTCGGCCGCCGGAGCGGCGTCGGTCTCGACCTCGGTCGGTTCCGTTGCCGGTGGCGCGGCCTCGACCGTGGATGCGGTTTCCGCCGCGGGCTCGCCGGCCGCGACTCGCTGATCGATGAGTGCCTTCACCCCGTAGGCGAGGCTGCGCGGCAGGGCCTGGAACAGGCCCGCGGCCTTCGTGAGCGGGGCCTGGAACCCGCCGGCGAGACGGGCCAGCAGCACCTCCCGGGGCTCGATGTCGGCGAGCGCCGCAACATCGGCCGCCGACATGACACGGCCGGCGAGCAGCCCACCCTTCACCACCAGCGCGGGAACGGTGCGCCCGAAATCACGCAGCGCCTTGGCGGCGGCGACCGCGTCGCCGGAGACGAACGCGATCGCGACCGGCCCTTCGAGGAGCGAGACGAGGTCGCTCAGGCCGCTCTCCTCGGCCGCCCGACGGGCGAGCGTGTTCTTGAACACCTTGTACTCGGTGGACGCGGGCCGGAGCGCGGCTCGTAGGGTCGCGAGCTCCTTGACGGTCAGCCCGCGGTACTCGGTGAGCACAGCGGCGTCGGCCGAGGCCAGTTTGGTACGGACCTCTTCGACGACCGCGACCTTCTCGGGTCTGGGCATCGGCTCCTCACGCGACGACGGGGCGTCGCAGCACGCGAGACGCCCCGGGGTGAGGAGTCGCCTCGTCCGGCCGGACCGAGCGCTGGCGCTGGATCCGATTACCTCGAAGAGACCGGAGGTCTGCGGCGCAGATCGGTTGTAGCCGGACGAGCCTACTACACGGCCGGTTCGAGGAGGTCCCGTGTCTTCGTCGGATCGATGCGCACACCCGGACCCATGGTGGACGCGACCGCCACACTCTTGAGGTACCGGCCCTTCGCCGCCGCGGGCTTCGCGCGCATCAGCTCGTCCAGCACCGCCTGGTAGTTCTCCACCAGTGCCTGGGTGTCGAAGCTGGCCTTGCCGATGGGGACGTGCACGTTGCCGTACCGGTCGGTGCGGTACTCGACCTTGCCGGCCTTGAACTCCTGGACGGCCCGCCCGACGTCGGTGGTGACCGTGCCGGTCTTCGGGTTCGGCATCAGGCCACGGGGCCCGAGCACCCGGCCGAG
>CAZJSY010000011.1:0-40632 GCA_964548555.1 uncultured Burkholderiales bacterium | reverse complement strand
CCGTGCCGGTCTTCGGGTTCGGCATCAGGCCACGGGGCCCGAGCACCCGGCCGAGCCGGCCGACCTGGCCCATGAGGTCGGGCGTGGCGATCGCGACGTCGAAGTCGAGGAAGTTCTCGTTCTGGATACGCGCGACGAGGTCGTCGGCGCCGACGACGTCCGCGCCGGCCTGCTGTGCTTCACGGGCCGCGTCGCCCCCCGCGAAGACGGCGACACGGACCGGCTTGCCGGTGCCGTTCGGCAGCGACACGGTGCCGCGGATCATCTGGTCGGCCTTGCGCGGATCCACGCCAAGACGGAACGCGGCCTCGACGGTCTCGTCGAAGTTGTGCTTCGCGATCGACTTCACGACCTCCACAGCCTCCACCGGCTGGTGCAGGTGCTGCCGGTCGAACCGGCGGATCGCGTCGATGTACTTCTTCCCGTGGCGGGCCATCGGTGTCTCCGTCTCGTCGTGTTGCTGTCTCACTCGCCGTCCGGCGGCGGACCGACCGCGCCGGACGGATGGCTGAAGCTGTCAGGCGACGTCGATGCCCATCGAGCGCGCGGTCCCGCGCACCTGTGCCATCGCGCCCTCGATGTCGACCGCGTTGAGGTCGGGCATCTTGGTCTCGGCGATCTGGCGCAGCTGGGCCTCGGTGATCCGTCCGGCCTTGTCGCGGCGGGGACTCGCCGAGCCCTTGTCGACGCCCGCGGCCTGGCGCAGCAGCACCGGGGTCGGCGGCGTCTTCGTGACGAACGTGAACGTGCGGTCCTCGTAGATCGAGATCTCCGCGGGGATGATCGTGCCCCGCTGGCCCTCGGTGGCCGCGTTGTACGCCTTGCAGAAATCCATGATGTTGATGCCGTGCGGACCCAGCGCGGTACCGACCGGCGGTGCCGGCGTGGCCTGGCCTGCTGGGATCTGGATCCTGACCACGGCGGCCAGTCGCTTCTTCGCCATACCTTCTCGCTCGCTCCCTCGCTGCAGGGGGTCCGGACTTCACCCTGCTCAAACACTTCGTTCGCTCGCTGGCGAGTGCCCTGCGCTCCTCCGTCGCTCCGGGCACCGCACCATGGTGCGCCTCGGGGGCCCGACCCGGCCCGCGCTCCGGCGCTCGATGTCTTCTTCGTGCCCGTCTACAGCTTGGCGACCTGGCCGAACTCGAGCTCGACAGGGGTCTCGCGGCCGAAGATGTTCACGAGCACCTTGAGCTTCGACCGGTCGACGTCGATCTCGCTGATCGCACCGTTGAACTCGGCGAAGGGCCCCGCGACCACGCGGACCTGCTCGCCCTCCTCGAATTCGAGACGCGGGCGCACCGGCTTCGGCGCTGCGCCAACCGGCTTGACCCCGAGGATGTCCTCGACCTCACGGCGCGACAGCGGCGTCGGCTTGGCACCGCTCCCGACGAATCCCGTGACGCCCGGCGTGTTGCGCACGACGTACCAGGAGTCGTCGTCGAGGTCCATGCGGACGAGGAGGTAACCGGGAAAGACCTTCTTCTGGACGACCACCTTGCGGCCGCCCTTGAACTCGATGACGTCTTCCATCGGGATGATGACCTCGAAGATGCGCTCCTCGACGTTCATCGAGCGAACCCGGCTCGCGAGGTTCTGCTTCACCTTGTTCTCGTAGCCGGCGTAGGTGTGCACGACGTACCACTGACCGGGACGGTCGTACGGGCTCGGCTCGGCGGCCTCTTCTTCCTCTTCCTCGTCGACGACCTCGTACAGCTCGGCGCCCTCGAGGACCGCCTCATCTTGGACGGGCGCGGAGAGACGCGCCGCGTCGGCGTCCTCGTCGGGAGACGAACCGGGGTCGCGTTCGTCCGCGAGTGCCTGGAAGTCGGCACCCTCGGCCACGACGACGTCGTCGGGTTGGTTCTCGCGGTCGTACTCGGAAGTCGTCATCACCCGAACAGGAAGAGCGTGAACTTGGCGGACAGGTAGTCGAACCCGAAGATGAGCAGGGACATGAAGATCACCGCGATCAACACGACGGTCGTCGAGTTGATCACCTCCTGACGAGTCGGCCACGCGACCTTGCGGAGTTCGCCGCGAACCTCGGACATGAACTCCCGCGGCGATGTGCGCTCGCGTACCGGCGCGGCCGTCGGACGGCGCTCGGGCGCGCGGACGCGGTCGGCGCCTTGGCGCTGCATCATCCGCTTCGTCTGTCGGTTCACGGCAACCGCCTCGGATCAGGAACGTCGGTCGCTGCAGGGCAGGAGGGACTCGAACCCCCAACCGCCGGTTTTGGAGACCGGAGCTCTGCCAAATTGAGCTACTGCCCTCCGGTTTCCCCCGCCACGCCTTCACGTGCGGCGAGGTACAGGCGCGCCGGGACCTCGGAGCACCTGAGAATAGCAGGCGACCTGGACGGCCCTCGCGCCGCCCTTCGGCTCGGCGAGCGAGGGTTCAGCCGGCGAGCCGCATCCCCCGCCGCCGCGAACGCGCCACCAGCACGACGGTCGCCGCGGCACCGGCGGCCACCGCGGCACCTCCGATGGCGCCGGCGTACGCGAGGCGCCTGCCACTCACGATCGAGCGCACGGCGCGTTGCTCTCCTGCTTCCTCGAGCGACGCGAGCGTCTGCGCGAGCAGGCCCGGCGCGGGCTCGAGGTAGCGCGTCCGCAACATCTGCAGCGCGCGCAGCAGGCGCCGGTACCGCGCCAGCTCCGCTTGACAGCGCAGGCAGGTCTCGACGTGGGCCTGCACGTCGGCAGGAAACGGCACCCCGGCGGCCGCGTCGACGGCGTCGGGGAGCAACTGCGCAACGTCGTCACACCGCACGGCTCACCCGCTTGCCCTCGTCGAGCCACTGCTCACGCAGCCTTCGTCGACCACGGTGCAGGCGGACCTTCGCGGCGGACACCGAGATGCCCAGCTCTTCCGCGATCGCCTCGTGCGAGAGGCCGTAGACGTCCTTCAGGATGACGATGGCCCGGAGCTTCGGCGGCAGCTGCGCCACCGCAGCGGCGAGGCGCTCGAGGGTCGCCGCCGACTCCGTGGCCGCTTCCGGCTGGAGGGCGACGCGTTCCTCCGTGGGTTCGGGTCCGTCCTCGAGCGGCTCGCTGCGGTGACGGCGACGGCGCGAGACGTGGGACGAGGCAGTGTTCGCGGTGATCCGATAGAGCCACGTGCTGAACTGTGCGTCGCCACGGAAGCGGCCGATCCCCTTCCAGGCCCGCAGGTAGACCTCTTGAACCACGTCGCGCGCGTCCTCCTCGTTGGCAGTGAGCCGCAACGCGAGGGTGTACGTGTCGACGTAGGTCGCCCGCACGATCTCCTCGAAGGCCGTTCGGTCGCCGGCCTGAGCCGCGGCGACGAGATCGGCCCAATCGTCGGCCTGTGCCGTCCGGTCCGTGGGGATTGGACTCACGAGACGTCCCGAAGGTTACGCACCAGTAGGTTCGGGCTCACGGCTCACTCGCCTCCCGCCCCGCCCTGGGTAGTCGGTTGACAGCGTGCTCCCGTTATCGGGTCTCTCGGTGGACCGTGTGACGCCGATCGAAACGACAGTACTTCTTCATCTCGATCCGCTCGCGGTCGTTCAAGCGGTTCTTGACGGTGATGTAGTTGCGGCGCTTGCACTCCTCGCACGCGAGGGTGACCTTCACCCGCTTGTCACTGGCCATGTCTTCTCGCTCACTCTCTCATTGCGGGGGCTCCGGACTTCACCCTGGGTCGCCCGCGTCGTTCGTTCGCTGGCGAGTGCCCGCCGCTCCTTCGTCGCTTCGGGCACCGCTGCCGCAAGAGACCTCGGGGTCTCTGGGGGCCGGTTACTTGACGATCTTGGTGACGCGGCCGGCACCGACGGTGCGGCCACCCTCACGGATCGCGAACCGCAACCCTTCCTCCATGGCGATCGGCGCGATCAACTCCACCACCATCTCCGTATTGTCACCCGGCATCACCATCTCCACCCCCTCAGGCAGATTGATGTGCCCCGTCACATCCGTCGTCCGGAAATAGAACTGCGGCCGATAATTCGTGAAGAACGGGGTATGCCGACCCCCCTCATCCTTCGTCAGGATGTACACCTGCGCCTCGAAATTCGTGTGCGGCGTGATCGACCCCGGCTTCGCGAGGACCTGCCCCCGCTCCACGTCCTCCTTCTTCGTCCCCCGCAACAACGCCCCGATGTTGTCGCCGGCCCGACCCTCGTCGAGCAACTTGCGGAACATCTCCACCCCCGTACAGGTCGTCTTCGTCGTCGCCTTGATCCCGACGATCTCGACCTCCTCACCCACCTTGATCTGGCCGCGCTCCACCCGGCCCGTCACCACCGTCCCCCGACCCGTAATCGAAAACACATCCTCGATCGGCATCAAGAACGGCTTGTCGATATCACGCGTCGGCTCCGGAATGTACCGATCGACCGCGTCCATCAACTCCAGAATCTTGCCCGACCAGTCCGCATCCCCCTCCAACGCCTTGAGCGCACTCACCCGCACAATCGGCGTGTCATCCCCCGGGAACTCGTACTCGTTGAGCAACTCGCGGACCTCCAACTCGACCAACTCGAGGATCTCCTCGTCGTCGACCATGTCCGCCTTGTTCAACGCCACCACAATGCTCGGCACCCCCACCTGGCGTGCCAACAACACATGCTCACGCGTCTGGGGCATCGGCCCATCCGTCGCCGCCACCACCAGAATCGCCCCATCCATCTGCGCCGCACCCGTGATCATGTTCTTGATGTAATCCGCATGACCCGGACAATCCACATGCGCGTAATGACGATTCTCCGTCTCATACTCCACATGCGCGATCGAGATCGTGATCCCCCGCTGCCGCTCCTCCGGCGCCTTATCAATCTGATCGAACGGCGTAAACGCCGTCTCCGGATTCCGCTCGTGCAACACCTTCGTAATCGCCGCCGTCAACGTCGTCTTCCCATGGTCAATATGACCGATCGTCCCGATGTTCAAATGCGGCTTCGTCCGCTCGAACTTCTGCTTGGCCATCGTCCTCAGACCTCTAGTGCTGCCGTCTTCCCGTACCAGTAGCGGTGGCGGGACTCGAACCCGCGACGCCGCGATTATGAGCCGCGTGCTCTGCCAACTGAGCTACACCGCCATGGATGCGCTCGCCGACGGCGGACGCACCGAGAGCCCCCTTACGGACTCGAACCGTAGACCCCTTCCTTACCATGGAAGTGCTCTGCCGACTGAGCTAAGGGGGCCGAACGCACCAGGATAGCAATGGTGTGCGCGGCGCTCTCGTCGGAGCAGGCGAGGTAGCGTCGCCGGCCATGCCCGAAGGCATCCCCGCCCGTGACCTGGCCGACGCGGGCTCGACCGTCGCCGTGCGGCTCGCGACCCGGGCTGACGCGGCGGCGATCATGGAGATCTACAACCTCGAGGTGACCGACTCGACCAACGTCTTCGACCTCGTGCCCCGCACGCTGGACGAGCAGGTCGAGTGGCTCGACCTCCACGCCGGCGCGCACCCCGCTGTCGTCGCCGTCGACAGGAGTGGCGAGGTCGTCGGCTTCGGATCGCTCTCGGTCTACCGGCCGCGTCCCGCGTACGCGACCTCGGTGGAGAGCTCGGTGTACGTCCGCCGTGACCGGCGGCGGCGTGGCGTCGGCCACGCCGTCGTGCACGAGCTGATCCGGCTCGCGAGCGCGCACGGGTTCCATTGCGTCATCGCCCGCATCGTGGGCGCCAACGACGCGTCGATCCGGCTCCACGCGGCCTGCGGGTACGCGATGGTGGGCGTCGAGCGCGAGGTAGGCCGGAAGTTCGGGCGGTGGCTCGACGTGGTGGAGATGCAGCGAATGCTCTCGTAGGCCACGGCATCGTGGACGCCACGTCCGGTTTGCCCGAGACGGCCCGCACCGTCTGCGAGCACGTGCGGGCCGGGTCGGATGCCTCAGGCGACCGTCGCCCGCGGCGACGAAGGTCGTAGCGTGGGCCGGGATGGATTCGAACCATCGTAGCTTTCGCAGCGGTTTTACAGACCGCCCCCTTTGGCCACTCGGGTACCGACCCGGAAGGCTCGTAATGTAGTCGTCCGCTCCGGCGGGGAGCACACCTCCCCCGCGTCGTCCGCAGATCAACGAGGTACGCACATGCCCAGCTTCGACGTCGTCTCCGAGGTCGAACAGCAGGAGGTCCGCAACGCCGTCGACCAGACGAGCCGCGAGATCAGCACCCGCTTCGACTTCAAAGGCACCGACAGCTCGGTGGAGCTGGCGGACAACGCCATCGACCTGCACACCGACACCGAACAGCGGCTCAAGGCCCTCGCTCAGGTGCTGGAGGAGAGGCTCGTCAAGCGCAAGGTGTCGCTGAAGGCGCTGTCGTACGGCAAGGTCGAGGAAGCGGCGAAGGGAACGGTGCGTCAGCGCGTGACCCTCAATGTCGGCATCAACGACGAGAAGGCACGCGAGATCGGCAAATTCCTCAAGGGCCTCGGCCTGAAGGGCGTGCAGCACCAGGTGCAGG
The DNA here is from genome assembly GCA_964548555.1 of uncultured Burkholderiales bacterium. Classification (GTDB taxonomy): domain Bacteria; phylum Actinomycetota; class Acidimicrobiia; order IMCC26256; family JAMXLJ01; genus JAMXLJ01. Next base: position 34,195 of record CAZJSY010000011.1, on the reverse strand, counting down.
GTGATCAGCTGAGGGTCAGCGGCAAGAAGCGGGACGATCTCCAGGCCGCGATCCAGGCGATGCGCGAGCACGACTTCGGTATCCCGCTGCAGTTCACAAACTTCCGCGACTGACCCGCGATCGTGTTCGCCGCGGCCGCGCGCGACACGGCCGGCCCGTCGGGCCGGCCGTGCGGCGGTTCCGGAGGGGGGTTCCGGAAGGCTGGGAGCGGGCGAGCCGCCAGTGCGGACAGAGCTGCGCCGTGGGCGGACGCCCGAGGAAGCTCTGGATCGATCAGTACTGACCGGAGCGCAGCCGTCGGATCCGCTCGGCTGTCGGGGGGTGAGTGCTGAACATGTTGGCGAAACTGACCTTGCGGCCGGTCAACGGATTGATGATGTACGCCGTCGCCTGCGCAGGGTTGACGTCCATCGGGATCTGCTTCGCGTAGGCCTCGATCTTCTCGAGCGCGCGTGCGAGCGGCTCGCCTGTGCCGATCAGGTGCGCGCCGGATGCGTCGGCCTGGAACTCACGAGAGCGGGACAGCGCCATCTGCAGGAGCGCCGCCGCGATCGGAGCGAGGATCGCCATCGCGAGGATCCCGAAGATGTTGCCACCCTCGTTGTCGCGCGAGCCGCCGGTGAAGATTGCACCCCACATCGCCATGCGGGCCGCGAACGTGATGATCATCGCCAAGCCTGCCGCGACGGAGCCGATCAGGATGTCGCGGTTCTTGACGTGGCTCATCTCGTGGGCGAGAACACCACGGATCTCGTCGTCGTCGAGCGCCTGCATGAGCCCCTGGGTGACCGCGACCACCGCGTGCTGCGGGTTGCGGCCCGTCGCGAACGCATTGGGTTGGGCGGCCGGAGAGATGTAGATCCGAGGCATCGGGACGTTGTCGCGGGCGGCAAGCTCCCGGAGGATCGCATAGAGCCGGGGTGCCTCCTGCTCGCTCACCGGCTTCGCGCCGGCGGCGGCGACGGCCATCTTGTCGCTGAACCAGTACGACCCGCCGACCAGCAGCAGGGCGATCACCAGCGCGAAGACCAGGCCGCTCTGACCGAAGAGTGAACCGATACCGAGGATCAGACCGCCGAGCGCCGCGAGCAGGATGAAAGTCTTGAACGTGTTCGTCATCGCAGCATCACCTACTCCTTCAACGGTATGACCCGCCGGGACGTTCCCAGGTCACATGAGGATTTGGTAAGTCCTGTGGAGTGCCGGGTGCACCGGGTCAGTCGTAGTACCCGGAGTGTATGTACAGGCTCGGTACCCCCTCGCGACGGAACATCTCGACGTTGCGGCGGTCGTCTTCGATGGCGAGTCGCAACCCGAACCCGTAGGCCCGGAGGTCACGAACCGACGCCTGCTTGAACTCCCGGGCGAGGTCGTAGTCGCCCCAGGGGCGCATGAGCAGGACGTCCCACCGGATGCGATACCGGTGCAGCCAGGCCTCCGTGAGGTGGTGCACCCGCTGCGGACGTGCGGTCAGCAGGACGATACGGACGTCGGGATCGAGGAGGTCCAGCATCACCTTGACCTCCTCGATGACCGGATCCTCCCCGCACGCGTCGAAGAAGGCGCGCCAGTCACGCCGGGGAGCCTCGAGATAGTGCTGGCGCGCCGCCGCGTCGGAAAGGACGCCGTCAAGGTCGACGACGACCGCCGGGCCCGGCTCGACCGGCCCGTCCCGCCATGTCCAGTGCTCGGGTGGGAAGAACCGCGAGCTCACCTACTCCTCGGCCGGTTGCTGCGCGAGGTACCGCGCCTTGATCCCGTCGACGACCGAGGGGTCCGCGAGCGTCGTGGTGTCGCCCAGCGTCTCGTCCTCGGCGACGTTGCGAAGCAGGCGTCGCATGATCTTGCCGGAGCGGGTCTTGGGCAGCTCCTCGGTGAAGAGAATCGTCTTGGGACGGGCGATCGGTCCGATGACCTTCGCGACGTGGTCGCGCAGCTCGCGTGCAAGCGCGTCGCCGGGCTCGTAGCCCGCCCGGAGTATGCAGAAGGCGCTGATCGCCTGACCGGTGGTGGCATCGGCGCGACCGACGACCGCGGCTTCGGCCACTGCGGGATGGTCCACCAACGCCGACTCGACCTCGGTGGTGGAGATCCGGTGTCCGCTGATGTTCATCACGTCGTCGATACGGCCGAGGAGCCAGAAGTATCCCTCGTCGTCGCGCTTCGCACCGTCGCCGGCGAAGTACATCCCGTCGAAGCGGCCCCAATACGTGTCCTTGTAACGCTGCGGGTCGCCCCAGATGCCGCGCAGCATCGACGGCCACGGCCGCGTCAACACGAGGTTGCCGCCTCCGGGGATCGGCACACCCGTGCCGGTGTCGTCGACGATGTCGGCGGCGATGCCCGGCAGTGGGAAGGTGGCGCTCCCCGGCTTCAGCGTGGTCGCGCCGGGCAACGGGCTGATCATGATGGCGCCGGTCTCGGTCTGCCACCACGTGTCGACGATCGGGCAGCGCTCACGCCCGATGTGCTCCCAGTACCACACCCACGCCTCCGGGTTGATGGGCTCGCCGACGGTGCCGAGCAGCCGCAGCGACGACAGATCGTGGCGCCGGGGATAGTCGGGTCCCCACTTCATGAATGTGCGGATGGCGGTGGGGGCCGTGTAGAGGATCGACACGCCGTACTTCTCGATGATCGACCAGAACCGGTCCTTGTCGGGGAAGTCGGGCGTACCTTCGTACATCACGCTCGTCGCGCCGTTGCTGAGCGGCCCGTACACGATGTACGAGTGTCCGGTGACCCAGCCCACGTCGGCCGCGCACCAGTAGACGTCGGTCTCGGCATGCAGGTCGAACACGTACTTGTGGGTGTACGCCACCTGCGTGAGATAACCGCCGGTCGTGTGCATGATGCCCTTGGGCTTGGCCGTCGTGCCGCTCGTGTACAGCAGGTACAGAAGGTCCTCGGAGTCCATCGCCTCCGGCGGTGCGTCGGTCGACTGTCCGGGGACGATGTCGTGCCACCACACGTCGCGACCTTCCCTCATCGGGACGTCCTGGCCGGTGCGTCGCAGCACGAGGCATCGCTCGATCGACGGCGACTGCGACATCGCGACGTCGGCGCTCTCCTTGAGCGGAACGACCTGACCACGACGCCATGCCCCGTCCGCAGTGATGAGAACCTTTGCCTGCGCGTCGGTGATGCGGTCGCGCAACGCGTCGGACGAGAAGCCCCCGAAGACGACGGAGTGCGCGGCACCGATACGCGCGCACGCCAGCATCGCGATCGGAAGCTCCGGGACCATGCCCATGTAGATGTTGACGCGGTCACCCTTGCGAACGCCGAGTGACCGCAACGCGTTGGCCGTGCGGCTCACCTCGTCGAGCAGCTGTGCGTACGTGATCGTGCGCGTGTCGCCCGGCTCTCCCTCCCAGAGGTACGCGACCCGGTCGCCGCGTCCGGCGGCAACGTGGCGGTCGAGGCAGTTGTGCGCGACGTTGAGCTTGCCGCCGATGAACCACTTCGCGAACGGCGCATCCCACTCCAAGATCGTGTGCCATTCGTCGAACCAGTCGACGAGGTCGGCGGCCTGCCGGGCCCAGAAACCCTCGAAATCCGGGTCGGCTTCGTCGTAGATCTCCGTCCCCACGACGAGCGCCTGCGCCTTGAAGTCTTCCGGCGGAGGAAACGTGCGACCTTCCGCGAGCAGCGCCTCGATCGTCGCGTCGGACATTCGATCTCCTCTCGACAGTCGGTCTCGCGCGAAGGCTACCCGCCGTGCTCGGAGCCGCGAGTTGGCAGCGCAGCCCCGACGCGAGCGCCTTTGGCGAACACGAAGACGCGGTGTGCTCCGAGTCCGGCCGGGTCGCTCAGCGCGTCCGCCTCACCGAGCCGGCTGCGCGCCGCCACCGCCTCGAGGTCGCCGACATGGGCCCGCTCGCGCCAATCCCGCCGGGCGTCCGTGACGAGCTCGTCGATGCCGAGCCCCCGCAACCATTCGGCCTGTGTCGACTCGGAGACGAGCTGAAATCCGAGGCGCCTCGCCGCAACGCGGAGATGCTCGACGGGTACGTCGTATGTGATGTCCTGCGCTCCAGGAGCATCGAACACCCCCGCGCCGCGAGCGTGGCCGCGGTACGTCCGCAGCCACGCGGGTTGACCGCGCGAGACCATCGACGCAAGGTCGTCGGCGTAGTCGATGACGACGAGGTACCCGCGGTGCAACAACCGCGAACACGCGGCGAGCCATTCGGTGACGCCGGTCGGCACGGGGATTCGGGCACCGGGTTCCAAGCGGAGATGGCCCCCGAGCTCGTCGGCCTCGACCGCGAGGTCATTGGGTGCGGGCACCGACACTTCGACGAGGGTGCCCGCTTCGTCGACGCCGACCCGGACCTCGTCCCATCCGTCGGACGAGCGCTCGACCAGACGCACCGGAAGGTTGTCGAGCAGCTCGTTCGCCACGACGACGCCCTCGATCGTGATCGCAGGAAGGTCGTCGAGTGCGGTGACGATGGGGCCGGCCCGTTCGACCGGGACCGGGGTCTCGCCGGCGAGAGCGGGAAGTGCGGGGCCCAGGGCATCCTCGACCGGCTCGACCTCGAGACGCTCCCGTTGCTCGTCGCGCAGCGCGCGCGAACGCTCGACCAACACGAGCCGCAGCGCCCGGGCGCACCGCGGGCCGACGCGCAGGATGTCGCGGGCGAGCCGGCCGTTGCCGGCGCCCGCGTCGACCACGAGATACGGATCGGGTGAGCCCAACGCGTCCCAGGCGTCGTCGAGTGCCCGGGCGAGGAGGGTGCCGTAGAGCGGGCCGACCTCCGGGCTCGTCACGAAGTCGCGGCCGCTCCGGCCCGCGCCGCGGCCCCGCGCGAAGAACCCCTCGACCGGATCGTAGAGCGCGGCCTGCATGAAGGCGTCGAACGGAATGGGTCCCTGCCGGTGGATGCGCTCCACCAGTCGATCGCGCAGCGTCATCGCCGGCACCGGCGAGCGAACCTAGAAGCGCGCGAGCTCACCGAGCTTGGCGAACGGCTGCGGGTACACGCCGAGCACCACGACCGCCCCGGCACACAACGCGATCGCGGCGTTGAGGGCCGGTGGCACACGAAGCGGGCGACGGTCATCGATGGAGGGTTCGTGAAACCACATCTGCCGCGCGACCGCGGCGTAGTAGAAGAGCGCGATCACCGAATTGACCGCCGCGATCACACCGATGACTGCGGCTGCACTCGTATGCGCGTCCAGCACAGCGCGGAACATCACGAACTTCGCGAACCAACCGGCGAGCGGCGGGATGCCGGCGAGCGAGAACAGGAAGAACGACAGGATCACCGCGAGCGTCGGGGACCATTGGCCCAACCCTGCGAACGTTCGGATCTCGGCGCTGCGCGTCCGTCGCGCGACGGCCATCACGACCGCGAACGCGCCGAGGTTCATCGCGCCGTAGATCAGGATGTAGATGACGACCGCCTGCAGCGCCGACACTGCGGCTTTGTTGCTGTCGCCGGCGACGGCGAACGGCACGAGCATGAACCCGCCCTGGGCGATCGACGAGTAGGCGAGCATCCGGACGATGTTGGTCTGGCGCAGCGCGGTGAGGTTGCCGATCGTCATCGAGGCGGCGGCAAGGCCCCACAGCACCGGTTGCCACGAGTGACCCGACGGATAGAAGCCGACATAGACGACGGTGAGCAGCGCGACGAAGCCACCGGCCTTCGAGGCGACTGAGAGGAACGCGGTGACGGGGGTCGGCGCACCTTCGTAGGTGTCCGGTGCCCAGAAGTGGAACGGGACCGCGCTCACCTTGAACGCGAACCCCGCCAGGGTGAGGAACACGGCCACGATGAGCAGGTTGTCCATCGAACCCGAGAGATTCCCCACCTTCGCACTGATGTCGGTGAGCAGCGTCGAGTTCGTGACGCCGTAGATCAGCGACATGCCGTAGAGCATCACGGCGGACGACAGCACGCCGATCAGGTAGTACTTGATCGACGCCTCGTTGGAACGGGTGTCGTGCTTGCGCCAACCGGCGAGCACGAACGTCGGCAGTGAGATCGTCTCGAGAGCGACGAAGAGGGTGATGAGGTCGCGGGCCGATGCCATCGCGACCATGCCCAGTACGGATGTGAGGAGCAGGAACCAGAATTCACCCTGGTAGTAGTCGCCCTCGGCGATGTAGTCGGACGACATGAGGATCGTCACGTACGCCGCGACGAGGAAGAAGCCCTTGAACACGAGGGCGTAGTTGTCGACCACGTAGGCGCCGCCGAACAGCGAACGATCGGTACCGTCCGCCGCGAGCGTCAGGACCGGGATGAGGGCACCGAGCACGCCGATGGTCGCGATGCGTGACGTCTGCCATCGTTCACGATCCGGGAAGACCAGATCGGCGACGAGCACCACGACGATCGCCGCGGAGAGAACGATCTCCGGCGCGAGCGCGTGATAGTCGATGTGCGGATTCACCGCCTCAGCCTCCGAAGAGTCGGGTGACCGTACCGTCGGTGACCCGGAAGATGATGTTGGGGTACACGCCCAGCGCGACGATGAGGAGCAGCATCGGCGTCCACGCGATCCATTCGGGGACGTGCACGTCGTGGATGTGCGCGTGCTCCCACTCAGGTTTCACCGTGCCGAACGCAACCCGCTGCAACATCCACAGCAGATATCCGGCGGCCAGCACGGTGCCGACCGCGGCGACTGCCATGTACGTTCGGAAGACGACGAACTCGCTGCCGGCGATGCCGCTCGCAGGGTTGTACGCCGACAGGATCGCGGGGAACTCGCCCCAGAATCCGGCCAGACCGGGGAGGCCGAGCGACGCCATCGCGCAGAAGCCGAGTATCCATCCGAGCTTCGGCGCCTGTGTGAGCAGCCCGCCGAGCCGGTCGAGCTGTCGCGTCTCGAAACGCTCCTGCACCGAACCGGCGATGAAGAACAGCATCCCGGTGATGAGGCCGTGGGCCACCATGCCGAAGATGGCCGCATTGATACCGAAGGTGGTCAGCGTCGCGATACCGAGCATGACGAAGCCCATGTGGGCCACCGACGAGAACGCGATCAGGCGTTTCATGTCGCGCTGCGCCAAACAGCCGAGTGCGCCGTAGATGATCCCGATCACGGCGAGCAGGCCGATCCACGGCGCCCAGTCGCGCGCCGCCTGCGGCAGGATCGGCAACGCGATGCGGATGAAGCCGTAGGTGCCGAGCTTCAGCAGGATGGCGGCAAGGAGGACCGAGCCGACCGTCGGCGCCTCGGTGTGGGCATCGGGCAGCCACGTGTGGAACGGGAACATGGGCACCTTGATGGCGAAGCCCAGGAACATGCCGGCGAAGATCAGGTTCTGGGTGCTGTGCACGATGCCCGACCCGTGCATCGCCGCGAGCTTCGGGATGTCGAAGGTGTTCTCCGGCGAGATGAAAAAGAGCGCGAGGAAGCTCAGGAGCATCAACGCTGAGCCGAAGAGCGTGAAGAGGAAGAATTTGATCGACGCGTACTCGCGGTTGGGACCGCCCCAGACCCCGATCATGAAGAACATCGGGAGCAGGACGATCTCGAAGAACACGAAGAACAGGATCAGGTCCTGGGCGACGAACGTGCCGTTCATGCCGATCTCGAGCAGCAGGATGAGCGACAGGAACGCCTTCGGGTTGTGCGGTTCGGGGAAATGGTCCCACGAGTAGATGACGCACAGCACGGTGACGAACGCCGACAGCATCAACAACGGCAACGAAATGCCGTCGAGGCCGATGTGGTAGCGGCTGTGGATGACATCGATCCACGACTTGTCGGTGCCGAGCTGCAATCCGCTCTTGTCGTAGTTGAAGCTCACCGCGAGCGCGATGGTGACGCCGAACGTCACAACGGTCGTCACGAGCGCGATCGCCTTCTGGAGCGTCTCGTCGGCTTTCGGCGCGGCGAGCACAGCGAGCATCCCGACGCCCGGGAGGAACACCGCGGCGGTGAGGCCCCACCCCGAGTCGAACCAGTTCATCCCCTCGATCCTTCCATCAGCTGAAGACGACCAGCGCGAGGCTGAGCACCGCGACCGCCAGGAACAAGATGGCCGCGTACCACTGCACGCGACCCGACTGCATGTAACGGAGCAGACCGCCGGTCTCGCCGCTCGCCTCGGCGACCCCGTTGACGGCGCCGTCGACGACACGCTGGTCGATCACGTCGTACGTGAACCGCCCCACCGCACGCGCGCCCTTGCCGACGCCGTTGACCACCGCGTCGATGACGTTCTGGTTGGTCCAGTACGCGGCGCGCGCAATGGGGCCCTTGATGCCCGCGACGATCACCCGCTCGTAGAGATCATCGATGTAGTACTTGTTGACCAGGAACGTGTAGCCGGTGCGCGCGAGCGGGTTGCGCTCCGTGACGCCATGGCCCACGCCGCGCCAGTAGTAGGCGTAGGCCACACCGATGCCCGCGATCGCGGTGATGACCGCGATCGCGCCCTCTGAGAAGTGGAACGCCGGGTGCACGACCTGGGTGGGGAACGCGAAGCGCGGCTCGAACCACTGCTGGAACTTCTCCACGTGGACCACCGTCGCGTTCAGCCAGCCGGCCAGTACCGAGAACGCCGCCAAGACGACGAGCGGAATCGTGATGGCCGGCGGTGACTCGTGCGGCTCGCCATGACCACGGAAGTCCCCGAAGAACGTGTAGTAGACCGCGCGGGTCATGTAAGCCGCCGTGAGGAATGCGCCCACCAGACCGACGTAGAAGAACGCGTCGTACCCGAAGTGGCCTGCCGTCGCGATGATCTCGTCCTTCGAGAAGAAACCCGCGAACGGTGGCAGCCCGGCGAGGGCGGCACTGCCGATCATGAACGTGGCGAACGTGATCGGCATGTACTTGCGCAAGCCGCCCATGTCGCGCTTCATGTCGAAGCTGTGGTGCGACCCCGAGTGCGAGATGGACCCCGCACCGAGGAAGAGCAGTGCCTTGAAGAACGCGTGGGTGAAGAGGTGGAAGACGGCCGCGGTCCACGCGCCGACGCCGAGGCCCATGACCATGTACCCGAGCTGGCTGATCGTCGAGTAGGCGAGCACCTTCTTGATGTCGTCCTGCACGAATGCGAGGAGCGCGCCGATGATGATCGTGACTCCGCCGATCAGCGCCATTGCGTTGACGCCGCCGGCGTTGATCGAGAAACCCTGCCAGAACACGCCGTAGACACGCGCGCCGAGATAGACACCGGCGACCACCATGGTCGCAGCGTGGATCAGTGCCGACACGGGCGTGGGGCCGGCCATGGCGTCGGGAAGCCAGGTGTGCAGCGGGAACTGACCGCTCTTGCCGATGATGCCGACGAGCAGGCACACGGCGGCGCCGAGCCAGATCGCGTGACCGCCCGTACCAGCGAGCGCGGCCTCGTTGATCGACGCGATGTTGAACGTCTGCCCGGCCGCGAAGAACGCGACGATCACGCCGATCATCAGGCCGATGTCGCCGGTGCGGGTCGTGAAGAAGGCTTTCAGCGCGGCGTCGGAGTTGGCGCCTTCTTCCCACCAGTGCCCGATCAGCATGAAGGAGCACAGACCGACGAGCTCCCAGCCGACCAGCAGTTGCAGCGTGTTGTCGGCCACCACGAGCAGGAGCATCGACGCGGTGAACAGGCTCAGCGCCGCGTAGAAGTACGTGAACCGTCGGTCGCCGTGCATGTATGCGGTCGAGTAGATGTGCACGAGCAGCGACACGAGTGTGACGACGAAGAGCAGCACGACGGCGAGCCCGTCGATCTGGGTGCCGGCACCGATCTTCATCCCGCCGCTCTGCCACCACGTCACCGAGTGGATGACCGGCTTCACCACCGCCTCGTGAGCACCGGCCTCGCTGACGAATCCCTTGCCGAGCGCCTTCAGACCCCCGGAGCCCGTCGCGCTCTCGACCCGGTTGATCCACTGGACGACCGCGATGCACGCGAGGACGAAGGACGCACCGACCGCGGCGATGCCGACCTCGGACCCGTGGCGGGGCAGCTTCTTGCCGAACAGCAGGATGACGACGAACGACAGCGCGGGGATGAGAACGATGATCCAGGCGTAGTCGAGCATGAACGGATCAGCCCTTCAGCTGGTCGACATGGTCGAGGTCGGGGCTGCGCAGGTTGCGATAGATCAGGAGCACGATGGCGAGCCCGACGCCGACCTCGGCCGCGGCGATGGTGATGACGAACAACGCGAACACCTGACCACTCACGCTGTGGTTGAAAGCGGAGAATGCGACCAGATTGATGTTGACCGCGTTCAACATCAGCTCGACGCTCATCAGCACCAACACGCCGTTGCGCCGGGCGAGGACGCCATAGATGCCCGTGCAGAACAGAAAGGCGCTGAGGATCAGGAACTGGTTGATCTGCATCAGTCGCGCCTCGCAATCGCCACGGCGCCGACGAGCGCGGCGAGCAGGAGCATGGACACGATCTCGAACGGCATGACGTAGGTGCGGAAGATGGAGTCGGCGACGTGTTGCGACAGGCCGACCGCCCGCAGGGAATTGTCGACCTTGATGGAGCGGTCGCCGAACGCGTCGACGAGCAGGAAGACCAGCACCCCGAGCACGAAGAGCGCGGTGACGGCGGCCACCCAACGCTGGTCGTTGTCGAGCTCGGTGTCGCCCCGCATCGGCGCGCGCGTGAGCATGATGCCGAAAAGGAACAGGATCACGATGGCCCCGATGTAGACCAGAACCTGGACCCAGGCGACGAACTCCGCGGCGAGGAGGATGTACTGCGCGGCGGCGCCTGCGAGCACCACCACGAGATACAGCGCGGCGTGGACGACGTTCTGCGAGCGCACGACACCGATCGCGGCCGCGGCCATCGCGACGGCGATGATCCAGAACGCAACGTTCTCGGCTACCACTCGTTCGTCCCCCCGCCGCGCGAGCGTGTCATTTCTTGCCCTTGACCTCCGCCCCGATCTCGAGGGGCTCGGGCTCCGGCACCGTCTCCATCCACTCCCCGAGCTTGTCCTTGTCGTGGAGCAGCTTGGCGATGCTCATCTCCGAGTACTCGTACTCGGGGCTCCAGAACAAGGCATCGAACGGGCACACCTCGACGCAGATCCCGCAGTACATGCACAGCGCGTAGTCGATGTCGAAGCGGTCCAGGATGCTGACCGTGCGCTCGCGACCACCCTCGCGGCGGGGCGGACGCTTCTCCTTGTGGCCCTCGATGTAGATGCACCAGTCGGGGCAGCTGCGGGCACACAGCATGCAGACCGTGCAGTTCTCCTCCTTCAGCGCGATGACACCCCGAGCCCGCGGCGCGGGGTCCTCCCGCTCGTGCGGGTACTGCACGGTGACCGCGCCCTTCAGCATGGTGCGGAACGTGACCCCGAGACCCTCGACGAGACCGGGAAGCTTCTTCTTCGCCATTAGAAGGCCACCTTGAAGACGCCGGTGAGGAGGATGTTCGCGAGCCCGATGGGGATGAGGAACTTCCATGCGAGGGACTGGAGCTGGTCCTCCCGGAGCCTCGGGTACGTGAAGCGGACCCAGAACATGAGGAACGCGACGAGCATCAGCTTGGCGAAGAGGATCGGGATGCCGAGCACATCGGCCGCGGCGCCGTGCACCCACGGCAGCGACCATCCCCCGAGGAACAGCGTGGCGGCGAGCGCAGCGAACGCGAACGCGGTACCGAACTCGCCGATGAAGAAGAACAGGAAGCGAAAGCCCGTGTACTCCACCATGTAGCCCGCGACGAGCTCGCTCTCGGCGACCGGCATGTCGAACGGAGTCTGGGTGAGCTCGGCCTGCGACGCCACCAGGAACAGCAGGAACCCGACGAACTGGGTGAGGATGAACGGGAACCCGATCCCGTGCCATCCGAAGATGCTTCCCTGCTGCTGGGCACGCACGATTCCCTGCAGGCTCATGGTGCCCGCCTGGACGACCACACCGACTACCGCGAGGAGCAGGGGCAGCTCGTAAGCGATCAGCTGCGCGGCGGCGCGCAACGCGCCGAGCAGCGCGAACTTGTTGGCGCTCGCCCATCCCGCCATGAGCACGCCGATCACCGAAAGGCTCGACACCGCCAACGCATAGAACACGCCGACGTCGAGGTTCTGGACGACGAGCTTCGGGCCGGTGGGGACCACGACGAAGATGAGGAACGTCGAGATCACCACGACCGCCGGCGCGAGCGCGAACACGCGACGGTCGGCCTCGCCCGGCATGACGTCTTCCTTCTGGAGGAACTTGATCCCGTCGCCGATGAGCTGGAACCACCCGTGGAAGCCTCCGGGGTCCATCGGCCCCAGCCGGCTCTGCATGTGGCTCATCATCTTGAGCAGGAACGTGTACCCGAGGACGAGCGCGGCGAGCGGGACGACTGCGAGGACCAGAACGGTCTTCAGCGCGAGCGTCCAGCCCCACCCGATGTCGACAGCAAGATGCAGCATCAAGGGATCACCGATCGATGTCACCCAGGATGAAATAGAGCGACGCCAGGATCGTGATGACGTCGGGAACGTAGACCCCGCGCAGCAACCAAGGCAGGATCGAGACGTTGCTGAACGAGGCCGAGCGGATCTTGACCCGGAACGGGCCCGTGGCGCCCTTCGAGACGACGTAGTAGCCCATCTGGCCGAGGGGGTTCTCCGTCTCGACCCAGGCCTCGCCCTCCGGAACCTTGATGATCCGGGGCACCTTGGCCATGATCGGCCCGCTCGGCAACCCGTCGAGGAGCTGGAGCACCATGCGGGCCGACTCGCGTGTCTCCTGGAGCCGCACCCAGTACCGGCTGAACGAGTCGCCGTCGGGGTGGGTCCAGACCTTGTAGTCGAGCTCCGGGTACGCCAGGTACGGCCGGCCGTCGCGGCGGAGATCCCAGTCGACACCGGACGCGCGCAGGTTCGACCCGGACACGCCGTAGGCCGCGCCGATCTCCGCGGGGATGATCCCGATGCCCCGCGTACGGGCCTCGAAGATCTCGTTGCCGATCAGGATGTCCTCGAAGTCGTCGCAGCCGTCGAGAATCGCCTTCATCGCGGTGCGGGTCTCGGCTGCCCATCCCCATGGCAGGTCGTCCTTCAGGCCGCCGATGCGGTTGAAGTTCGGATGGAAGCGGCCACCCGTCGCGGCCTCGATGAGGTTGAGCACGTGTTCGCGATCGCGGAACCCCCAGAACGCCGGCGTGAGCGCGCCGAGCTGCAGACCCATCTCGCCGAGGAACAGGTAGAAGGTCGCGATGCGCGACAGCTCGGTGAGGATGGTCCGGATCCATACCGCGCGCGGCGGTGCCTCGATGCCCATGAGGAACTCGGCCGCGTGGATGAAGGGAACCTCGTTCGCGAAGCTCGACAGCCAGTCGATGCGGTTGATCAGCGTGGTGATCTGCGGATAGGTGCGGAACTCGGTGAGCTTCTCGTAACCGCGGTGCATGTATCCGATCACCGGATCGGCCGCGATGACGCGTTCGCCGTCGAGCCGCACCACCAACCGCAGCGTGCCGTGCGTGGCGGGGTGTTGCGGCCCGAGGTTGAGGATCATGTCACCCGTGTCGAGCTCGACGTTGATCTGCGCGTCGGCAAGATGACGGAGATCGCGGGGCTCGACCTCGAAACCCGGAATCCGTGGCGTATCGGTCGTGCTCATTCCGTCACGCACCACCTTCTGCATCCGCGGTGGCGGGCTCCGCGCTCTCGCCCGGCATCGGCTCGACGTCGACGAGACCCGGCCACGGCTTCACCTCGCGGGCGAGCAAAGGGAAGTCCTTGCGAAGCGGGTGACCCTCGAACTCCGAAGGGAGGTACAGGTGCCGGAGGGCGGGGTGGCCGTCGAACACGAACCCGTACATCTCCCAGCACTCGCGCTCGTGCCAGTCGGCCCCGGCGTAGACCGGGACCCACGACTCGGCCCGTGGGTCGGACTCGTCGACGTCGGCCTTGAACGTGATGCCGTAGTGGTGGACCGTCGACTGGACGTGCGCGAACACCTGGAAACGCCCGGCCGAACCCGTGAGCCCGAACGTCATCTCGGTGGGCTGCACCGGCGCGGACGTGTCGCCGCCGGCTTCGCTGCCCTCACGCGGCGACGGCTGCCAGTCGATGCCGGAGATGAAGCTGAGGTAGTCGCACGCGAGCTTCGTGCGCGCGACCTCTGCGCTCCGGCGCCACGCGTCGGGCCGCACACGCACGATGAGCGTGCCGAACGCCTCCGCCCGGTCGAGGATCGCGTCGCCGAGCTCGGCCTCCAATCGCTCGAGGAGCGGCAGCACGGAGGGGTCGAGCTGCGGACCCTCGTCGGCGACCTGCTCGGTCGGCGCCGCCGAGATCTCGTCCGCATCGGCCCGGGCGAGCTCCGCCGCGGCGGACTCGTCGGTCTCGGCGAGGGCGCGCTCGGCCGCCTCCTGGTCTGCAGCCCCGCTCTCGTCTTTCGCGATCTCGTCACTCAACGACGATCGGCTCCCCGCGCCAACGCGCCCCGAGATCGTCGTTGTCGAGGCCTTCCTTCTGGATGCGCGCCTGGAGGAGGACGATTCCCTGGAGCAGTGCCTCCGGCCGGGGCGGGCATCCCGGCACGTACACGTCGACCGGGATGATCTGGTCGACACCCTTCGTGACCGAGTACGAGTCCCAGTAGGGGCCCCCGCAGTTCGCGCACGACCCCATCGAGATGACGTACTTGGGGTCGGGCATCTGCTCGTAGAGGCGCTTGATCGCGGGGGCCATCTTGTCGGTGACCGTCCCCGAGATGACGACGAGATCCGACTGGCGCGGGCTCGCGGGAAAGGGAATGACCCCCAGGCGCATCATGTCGTAACGCGGGCTGGCCAGCGCGGCCGCCATCTCGATGGCGCAACAGGCGAGGCCCCACTGGAACATCCAGAGCGAGTACTTGCGGCTGTAGTTGAGCAGCCAGGTGACCGGCTTGAGCGGCTTCTTGGAGAGGACGCCCTTCTCCACTAGGCCCACCGGAGCACCCCTTTCCGCCAGGCGTACACCAGGCCCAACGTGAGCACGATGAGGAAGATCGCCATCTCGACGAGGCCGTACCAACCGAGTGAGTCCAGGTGGACCGCCCAGGGGAAGATGAACACCGCTTCGACGTCGAACATCACGAAGAGCAGCGCGTAGACGTAATAGCGGACGTTCGACTGACCCCAGCCCCCGACAGGGTCGGAACCGGCCTCGTACGTGAGGTACTTCTCGGGTTGCGGGCGCGTCGGCCGTACCAGCCGCCCGACGCTCAGCATGGCGCCGACCATGAGCAGCGCGGCGCCCACGAAGACCGCGACAGCAAGATATGAGTGGTAGTAACTCGTCACGCGGCGGGGCCTCTCAACCCGACGGCGGGATGACGCGCGGAGTATATGTCCGCCCTCTTCCGAGCCGGGAAATGGCGCCCACCCGTTTGACCGGCTCCGTCGCGGCCTCCGGCGCGAGGCCGCGGGACGTTGCGCGCCGCCCTCGAGCGGAGCGCGTCACGTCCTGAAGATGAGCGTGGCGTCGCGCGCAAAGTGAAGGAACGTGCCGGGCAGGAATCCGATGAACAACGTGATGCCCACGGCAGCCACGAGAACCACCGCGCTGGCCGGGTCCACCGGCAACGCCGGCCCCGGCCGGTGCGCTTGGTCGGGCTCACTCATGTACATCGCGACGACCACCCGCAGGTAGTAGAACGCCGCCACGACGGACGCGAGCACACCGATGATCGTCATCGCGTACTGACCCGCCTGGACGGTCGCCGCAAAGACCTGGAGCTTCGCGACGAAGCCCCCCGTGAACGGCATGCCCGCCTGCGCGAGCAGGAAGAAGGTCAGCGCTCCCGCGAGCAACGGCTCCCGCGAGGCGAGGCCGCGGTACCCGTCGAGATCGTGGTCCTCGTCGCCACGCCCACCGATGAGGAGCACCACCGCGAACGACCCGATCACCATGAAGGCGTACACGAAGAGGTAGAAGAGCGCCGACGAGAAGCCCCGGGCGGTCGCGGCCTCCAGGCCCATCAGCACATAGCCGGCGTGCGCGATCGACGAGTAGGCCAAGAGGCGCTTCACGTCACGCTGGACCAGACCGGCGACGCTGCCGACCACGAGTGAGAGCGTCGCGAGCCCGAAGACGGCGAGGTGCCAGTCGGCCTTGTAGAGGCCGAACGCGGTACCGAGCAGACGGAGGAGCGCCGCGAAACCGGCCGCCTTGGTGGCCGACGCCATGAAAGCGGTGACCGGCGTGGGGGCGCCCTGGTACACGTCGGGTGTCCACATGTGGAACGGCGACGCCGCGACCTTGAAGCCGAGGCCGACGAGGAGCAGCGCCAGGCCCCCCACCAGTACGCCGTCGTGCACGACCGTGTTACCGGCCAGGAAACGCGCGATCGCGGTGAGTGACGTGGTGCCCGTGGCGCCGTACACGAGCGCGACGCCGTAGAGGAACACGGCCGACGAGAACGCTCCGAGCACGAAGTACTTCATGCCCGCTTCCTGTGATGTGAGCCGGCGCCGGTCGAATCCCGCGAGCACGTACAGGGGGATCGAGAGGACCTCGAGCGCGACGAACACCACGACCAGATCACCGGCGGTCGTCATCGCGAGCATGCCCGCGGCCGACAGCATCATGAGCGCGAGGTATTCCGGTGCGTCGAGACCCTCGCGGTCGAGATACCTGATCGACAGCAGGAGCGCCAGCACCGTTGCGATGAGCACGACCATGCCGAGGAAGACCCCGAAGCCGTCGATCGTGATCATGCCCCGGATGGTGGTGAACGGACCGCCGTGACGGACGTCGTCCCACTGCCAGCCGATGAAGCCCCCGGCTGTCAGCACGCCGAGGAAGGCGAGCACCATCGATGCCGGGAACACGCCCCGACGGCGACGCATCAGCGCTTTGGTGAGCACGATGAGCACACCGGCACCACCGAGGGCGATCTCGGGCGCGACCGCGAGCCAGTCGATCTTCGGCGTGACGATGGGGGCGACGGCGCCGATCACTTCGTCACTCCGGCACAGGGCTGCGCGGTCTTCGATGCCACCGCGCCGCTGCCGTTGGCGACCGCCGGCTGCCTGTAGTTGGTGTGCTGCTCGACATGACAGATGAGCGCCTGCACCGAAGGCTGTACGCGGTCGATGACCGGCTTGGGGTAGATGCCGAGGAAGAGCGAGAGGGCGAGCAGCGGCACGACGGTGCTGAGCTCACGCGCGTTGATGTCCGGGAGCAATGCGTTCTCTCCCTCGGGCACACCGGTGAAGACGCGTTGGAACGCCCACAGCAGGTAGAGCGCGGCGAGGATCACGCCCACCGCGGACACGATCGCGTACGGCCGGTGCACGATGAACGTTCCGATCAGTGCGAGGAACTCGCCGACGAATCCTGACAGACCGGGCAGCCCGATCGACGCGAAGGTCGCGACGAGGAACAGCCCCGACAGGATCGGTATCGACTTCCACAGACCTCCGAAGGCGGACACCTCGCGCGTGTGCCGGCGGTCGGAGAGCATGCCGACGAGCAGGAACAGTGCCCCGGTCGTCAGGCCATGGCTGATCATCGTGAACACGCCGCCCTCGATCCCTTGCGTCGTGAGGGCGAAGATGCCGAGCACCACGAAGCCGAGGTGTGCCACGGACGAATAGGCGATGATGCGCTTGAGGTCGGGTTGCATCGCGGCGACGATCGCGCCGTAGACGACGCCGATCGTCGCGAGCACGAGCAACAGTGGCGCGAGATCGACGGCGGCCTTCGGGAACAGCTGCAACGAGAACCGCAGGAATCCGTACGTGCCCATCTTCAGGAGCACGCCGGCAAGGATCACGGACCCTGCGGTAGGGGCTTCGGTGTGCGCGTCGGGGAGCCACGTGTGCAACGGGAACAGCGGCACCTTCACCGCGAACGCGGCGAAGAACGCGAGGAACAGCGCCTTCGACGTGACCGACGACAGGTTGCCGGGCGTCGACGTCCACCGCATGAGCGTCGGCAGGTCGAACGTGAGGTTGCCCGTCGCGGCCTGGTGCAGGAATGCGACCGACAGCAGGCCGACGAGCAGGAACGCGGATCCGGCCATCGTGTAGAGGAAGAACTTCGTGGCGGCGTAGACGCGACGTCCGTGGCCCCACTGTCCGATGATGAAGTACATCGGCACCAGAACGATCTCGAAGAACACGAAGAACAGCACGAGATCGAGAGCCAGGAACACACCCAGCAGCGCGGACTCGAGCACGAGCATCCACACCGTGAACGCCTTGAGCCGTTCCTCGATGTCGCCCGCCCCGAGCAGGCCGAGCGGGAACAGCAACGCGGTGAGGACGATCATGAAGAGGCTGATGCCGTCGACGCCGAGGTGGTACCGCACGCCGAGCGAACCCATCCACGAGACGTTCTCGACGAACTGGTAGCCCGCCGAGTGCGTGTGGAAGCTGTAGAGCAGTGCCCCGGAGAAGCCGAGCGTCGCCGCCGTCGCGAGGAAGCCGACGATCCGGACGTACTCGGGCCGCCGGCGCGGCAACACCATCGTGACCAGCGCGCCGACGAACGGCGTGAGGATGATCGCCGTGAGGATCGGGAAGTTCTCCATCAGGCGGCCCGCAGCAGGACGAAGAGCAACAACGCCGCGGCGCCGAAGGCGATCGCCACCGCGTAGGTGCGGACGAGGCCGCTCTGCACACGCCGTAGGCCCTGGCCGCTCTCCCGGAAGAGCCGTCCGAACCCATTGACCGCGCCGTCGATGATCCCTTGGTCGAACGTGCGGGACAGCCAGTCGGCGGCGCGCCGCCCGGGACCGGCAACTGCCGCCGAGATTCCTTCATCGATGTACCAGGCGTGCGCGAACACCCTGTAGAGCGGACCGAGACGCTGCCGCAACGGCTCCGCGTCGAAGCTCGGCAGCCCCTGCTTGTAGAGAGCGATGCCGACGAGGATGCCCACCACACCAAGGATCAGGGCAACAGTGGAGAGGGCGAAGCCGGCACCGAAGGACGTCGCGTGCGGCATGTGAGCGTCGAGGAGCACCGGCTCGAGCCAGTGGTTGAGGATCTCCAACTTCTTGAAGGGCAGGTCGAGCCCGCCGCCGACGAGCGCCAGCAGCGCGAGCACGACCAACGGCAGGGTCATGAGCGGCGGCGACTCGTGCGGCTGGTCGTGCAGCTCTTCGAGCTTCGCGATGACCGGCTCGTCGGCGTGCGCGAGCACGTTGACCGGTTCGTCACCGCTGCCGGCGTGCTGCGCGGCGAGCACCGTATCGGCGTCGGGAGTACCCGGGGTGGCTTCACCCAACGGGTGCCATCGTTCGTTGCCGAAGAAGACGAGCCATACCTGACGGGTCATGTAGAACGCCGTGAGGACTGCGGTCACCGCACCGACGGCCCAGAGCCCGTACGAATGGTCGAACCATGCTGATGCGAGGATCTCGTCCTTCGACCAGAACCCCGCGAAGGGGATGACGCCCGCGATGGCGAGCCATCCGAAGATGAACGTCATCGCCGTCACGGGCATGTAGCGCCGCAGGTTGCCCATGCGCCGCATGTCCTGCTCGTCGTGCAGGCCGTGCATGACGGAACCTGCGCCGAGGAAGAGCAGCGCCTTGAAGAACGCGTGGGTCACCATATGGAACATCGCCGCGCTGTACGCGCCTACCCCCGCGGCGAGGAACATGTAGCCGAGCTGGCTGATGGTCGAGTACGCGAGCACGCGTTTGATGTCGTTGTTGACCATCGCCACCGTTGCGGCGAACAACGCGGTGATCGCCCCCACCCAGCCGACCCACTCGCTCGCCGAGCCGCTGTGCTGAAAGAAGGGATGGGCCCGCACGACGAGGAACACGCCCGCCGTCACCATCGTGGCTGCGTGGATCAATGCCGAGACGGGTGTGGGACCTTCCATCGCGTCGGGCAGCCAGACGTGCAGCGGCAGTTGTGCGCTCTTGCCAACTGCTCCGAGGAACAGCAGGAGGGCGATCGCGGTCGCGGTGCCGTTCGACAGTGACGACGCCTTGCCGAGCGTGACCCCGTAGTCGAGCGTCCCGAGGTGGGCGAAGATCAGGAACATTGCGAGCATGAACCCGAAGTCGCCGATGCGGTTGGTGACGAAGGCCTTCTTGCCCGCGAGGGCGGCGCTCGGGCGCTCGAACCAGAACGAGATCAGGAGGTACGAGCAGAGGCCGACACCTTCCCAACCGAGGAAGGTCACGAGGAAGCTGCTGCCGAGAACGAGGATGATCATCGACGCCGCGAACAGGTTCATGTACGCGAAGAAGCGGGAGAACCGCTCGTCGCCGTGCATGTACCCGATCGAGTACAGCGTGATGAGCGAGCCGACTCCGGTGACGAACAGCAGCATCGTCACCGACAGCGGGTCGACGAGGAAGCCCATCTTCACCTGGAAGCCGCCGGACGGGAACCAGGTGAAGATGTTGCGCACGTGGCTGCGCGGCTCCACGTCGCGCAACGCCAGGAATGTCACGACCGTCCAGACGAACGACAGCCCGATCATGGCCGTGCCGATCCACCCGGCACGCGGCTCGCCGATGCGTTTGCCGAACAGCAACAGGACGACCGCACCGATGAGTGGGAGCAGCGGGATGATCCAGGCGAGGTCGAGCACGTCTCGCGCGTTCATCGCTGTTCGCCCTTCCGCCCCTTCGACACAGCGTCAGCCCTTCAGGATGTCCACGTCGTCGGCGGTGGCTCCTTGACGACGGCGGAAGATGGCGACGATGATCGCGAGCCCGACCGCGACCTCGGCCGCAGCCACGACCAGCGTGAAGAACACGATCACCTGGCCGCCGACGTCGTTGAGCATACGGGCGAAGGTCACGAAGGTGAGATTCGCTGCGTTGAGCATCAGCTCGACGCACATGAACATCACGAGGACGTTCCGCCGAACCAGGAGCCCGATCGCGCCGATCGTGAAGAGCAGCGCTGCGAGGACGAGGTAGTAGTTCCCGGTCACCGCGGCGATCATCGAACCTTCACCTCGTCCGGTTGGTCGGCGGGGACCGTGGTGGGCGGCGGTCGGTGACGGCTCCGGCGCGCCAGCGCGACGCCTCCGACCACTGCGATGACGAGCAGCAGCGCGGTCAGCTCGAACGGCCACAGGAAGTCGGTGAAGAGCACCCGGGCGACCCGGTCGACGTTGTTGCCGAAGCTTCCACCTCGCACCGGAACTCCGCGCGCCGTGTGAAGCCCGGTGGCCCACGTCGAGCGTGCGAGCACGAGCAGTTCGACCAGAGCGGCGACACCGAGCGTGATCGCGATCGGTCGTTGGAACGGGATCGGCTCCTGGCTGATGTCCTCCTGCCGGTCCACCCCGATCAGCATGATCACGAACAAGAAGAGGACGACGATTGCGCCGGCGTAGACGATCACCTGCACGGCGGCGAGCAACTCCGCCTCCTGCAGGACGAAGTAGACCGCGATGCTGACGAGCGTCTGCACGAGGAACAACGCCGAGTGCACGGGGTTGCGAGCCAGCACCACCCCGAGCGCTCCGGCGAGCGCGGTCGCGCCGAACACGAAGAACAGCACCGTCTCCATCAGTGCCCCGGCTCCGGGTGGTCGCGAGCAGCCCGCTCCTCGTCGACGACCGCGACCGGTTCCGAGGGCGCCGGCGCATCGAAGACCCCCTCGGCCGCCGCGGCGTCGTCGTCCTCGAGCTCCAAGGCCTGCCCACGCTCGGGCGCCCGCACTCCGAAACCGAGCTCACCCGACCACGCCACACGACCCTCGTAGACCGCGGCCCCGTTCGGCGCCGTCGCACGTACCCACGCACTCGCCGGCACGTCCTCGTCGCCGATCCACTGCTCCCACGGGAGGCGCCGGGCGCGACCCTGGTCGTCGACCAGCAACTCGTTCTTCGTGTAAATCGCGTCGGCCCGGTTCGCGAACGAGAACTCGAACAGCTTCGTCTCGGTGATGGCCTCGGTGGGGCACGCCTCGACGCACAGGTCGCAGTGGATGCAACGGAGGTAGTTGATCTCGTAGACGAAGCCGTAACGCTCACCCGGCGAGACGGGGGCGTCGGGCGGGTTGTCGGCACCACGCACATAGATGCACTTGGCGGGGCAGACACCGGCGCAGAGCTCGCAGCCGATGCACTTCTCCATCCCGTCTTCGTAGCGGTTCAGGATGTGGCGGCCGTGGAAGCGCGCCGGCTTGGGTCGCTTGACCTCCGGGTATTCCTCGGTGACGCGCGGCCGGAACATCTGCCGCAGCGTGACGCCGAAGCCGCTGAGGCGTCCCATTACTTCATTTCCTCGATGAGCTCGTCGCGCTTGGGCATGGCCAGATACAACAGCCCGTACAACAGCACGGCTCCCACCGTGGCGAGAGGGGTGACCAACCACAGGTTCCAACCCTGATCGCGCGACACACGGATCACGGCCGACACCATGAGCCACAGGAACGCGATCTCGATGAGGTACTTCCACCCGATGTCCATGAGCTGGTCGTAACGCAGACGGGGAAGCGTCGCCCGTACCCACACCGTGCAGAACAACAGCACCATGAGCTTCACGAAGAACCAGAAGAAGGGCATCACCCACGCGTTGAACCACCCGTTGTGCGCCAGACCGGGCATGGCCGGGCCGGCCGGACCGCCGAGGAACAACGTGACCGCGATGGCCGACATCGTGATCAGGTTCATGAACTCCGCGAGGTAGAAGATCGCGAATCGGATCCCGGTGTACTCCGTGTGGAAGCCACCGACGAGCTCCTGCTCGGCCTCGACGAGGTCGAACGGAGGATGGTTGGTCTCGGCCACCGCGGCGATCAGGAAGATGACGAACGAGATGATCGCCGGGAACACGAACCAGTGCACGATGGGCCAGTTGCCCGGCGACCCGCTCCAATGACCGGTCCACGCCTGCAACGACGCGATGTCGTGGGTGGAGAGCGTGCCGGGATGAGCCTGGCCGCCGCTGTTCGCACCGCCGGTCTGCAACAACACACCGACGATCGACAGACCGAGCGCGGCCTCGTAGCTGAGGAGCTGCGCAGACGCACGCACGGAGCCGAGCAACGGGTACTTCGATCCCGACGACCACCCGGCGAGCATCACGCCATAGAGGCCGAGACCTGACATCGCGAGCAGGAACAGGATGCCGATCGGGAAGTCGGCGAGCTGCAGATAGGTGCGGTGGCCGGCGATGGTCACCACGCCGCCGATTGGGATGATCGAGAACGCGAGGAACGCGGGCAGCGCCGACATGTACGGCGCGAGCCGGAACACCCAGCGGTCGGCCGTCTCGGGCATCGACTGTTCCTTGAAGAACAGCTTCACGCCGTCGGCGAGCGACTGGAGGATCCCGTAGGGCCCCGCGCGTTCCGGGCCGATCCGGTTCTGCATGTCCGCGATGACCTTGCGAAGGAACCAGATGTACAGCATCACCGCGACGAGCAGCAGCGCGAAGACGACGATGGTCTTCCCGATCACGATCAGGACGACGGTCGTGTCGATCCCGTGCGAGAACAGCGGATCACCCGCGGCGACGACACTCACTTGAGCGTCTCCACGCGTAGATCGGTGACGGGCTGCGACGCGTCGATCAGGTCCGCGGGGCCGGGACCTGTCTGTGTGAACGGAAGGAACGCGACACCGGCAGGCGTGGTCGGATCAGCCTTGACCGGGAGCACGAGCGAGCCGCGGCCCGTGGTGACCCGAACGTTGTCGCCGTCGCGGACACCGATACGGTCGCGGTCGGAGGGATTCACGAACAGCACTGCATCGGACGCGAGCATCGCGATCGAGGGCGACCGAAGGACCATGTCACCCTTGTCGTACAGCTTGCGCGCCGCCACGAGGCGCAGAGCGTACGCGTCGCGTGGCGAGACCGCGTGACCATCGGTGGGCGGGCTCCACCGATACAGCGGCGGCGTCGCAGCCGCGACCTCCGTGGCTTCGGAGATCGCAGCGTCGATGATCTCGCCGGGATCGAGATCGTCACCCGCCGGTTCGACGTCGGGCGGGACGGGGTTCGCTCCGGCACCGCTGCCCTCGAGGATGTCGGTGAGTCTCGTGGCGGTCAGGCCCTCGTCGGGAATGGAACCGGGGATGATGGGCTCCCACGACGCGTCGGTTACCGGGATCCGCTTCGGCGAGAGCACCAACTCGTCGCGGTGCTCGGCGAGCGGGAGCACCACACCGTCGCGGGCGCGCATGATCAGCACCGAGTCGACGCCTGCGTGCGCAGCCGAGACGCGCGCCAGCTCGTCTTGCACCTCCTCGGCGCTCTCGAGGTCGAAATCGTGGTCGAAGCGCGCTGCGAGCTCCACGGCGACCCGCCAGTCGGGCATCGTCGTGCCTTCAGGGGAGACCTTCTGGCCGGCACGTTGCACCCGACCCTCGAGGTTCGTGTACGTGCCCACCTTCTCTCCCCACAGCGAGACGGGGAGGAACACGTCGGCGTGCTTCGTGCTGTCGTTGGCGAACGCGCCCACCGCGACCGTGAACCCAGCGCCCGCGATTGCCTGCCGTGCGAGCGAACGGTCGGGAAAGTCCGCGACCGGATCGGCGCCGAGGAGCACGAGGCCGTGGAGCCGTCCCGATCGGGCCGCGTCGAGGATTCCGAAGGCGTCCAGGCCGCTCGCGGCCGGCGCGCCACCCCAGGCCTGCGTGAACCAGTCCCGAGCATCGTCGAGCGCGACCCTTCCCGGGAGGAATCCGGGTGTGAGCCCCAGGTCGAGCGCGCCGTGCACGTTGCCCCGGCGCAGCGCCGACAGGAACCTCACCTTGGAGCCGTGCGCCAGCTGGGCGGCTGCGCTCACGACACCCCGCGGCGAGTCGGCGAGCGACGGGCGGCCGATG
This sequence comes from uncultured Burkholderiales bacterium, assembly GCA_964548555.1. GTDB lineage: Bacteria > Actinomycetota > Acidimicrobiia > IMCC26256 > JAMXLJ01 > JAMXLJ01. The sequence continues at coordinate 9,506 of CAZJSY010000011.1, read as the reverse complement.
ACCACGACGATGTCGCCGCTGCGGCCACGCATCGCCGCGGCCGCGTCGTCGATCGCCCGGTCGCCGGTGACGCTGCCCGTCAAGGCGTTCGCGAGCTTGCGTGCAGCGTTGGCCTCCTCGCCCGGAGCGTGCCGAACGACCGCTGTCGCGTACCGACTGAGGCCGTTCGCACGCGAAGCAACATCGATCAGCGGGACACCGAGCTCCAGCGCCGCGCGCTTGATGCGCAGGAAGAGCACCGGAAGCTCTTCCTTCAGGTCGGGCGCGAGCACCAGGATCGCGGCGGCCCGGTCGCAATCGGCGATCGTCGCGCGCGGCGCGCCGATGACGATGTCGGCCGGAAGCCCGTCGCCGAGCTGACAGTCGACGTTGTCGGTCTGCAGGACGCCCTTCGCGAAGCGCGCCCACGTGTACGCGTCCTCGTTGGTGCCACGCGCACCGCCGAGCACGGCGATGCCCCCCGGCCCGTGGAGGTCGAGCGCGCGGCGCAGTCCGTCGGCCGCGGCATCGAGTGCTTCGGGCCACGACGTCTCGACGAGCTCGCCCTCTTTGCGCACCATCGGGTTACGGATGCGGTCGGACGCGTGCACGTACTCGAAGCCGTAGCGTCCCTTGTCGCAGAGCCAGCCGTGGTTGACGGGCTCCGAATCGACGCCGAGCAGACGTACGAGCCGGTTCGTCGACGACTGCAGCGCGCCGCGACAGCCGACCGCGCAGTTGACGCAGCTCGTCTCGACACTCGCGAGGTCCCACGGGCGGGCCTTGAACCGGTAGGGCTTCGAGGTCAGCGCGCCGACCGGGCAGATCTGCACGGTATTGCCGGAGAAGTAGGAGCGGAACGGCTCGTCGGGATAGGTGATCACCTGCATCTCGCCCCCGCGCTCACCGAAGTCGATGAGCGGGTCCCCGGCGATCTCGTCGGCGAAGCGGGTGCAGCGTCCGCACTGGATGCAGCGCTCGCGGTCGAGCAGAACCAGCTCGCTGATCGGCACCGGCTTCTCGAAGTGTCGCTTCTCCTCGACGAAGCGCGACTCGCCCGGACCGAACGCGAGCGTCTGGTCCTGCAGCGGGCACTCCCCACCGCGGTCGCACACGGGACAGTCGAGCGGATGGTTGATCAGCAGGAACTCGAGAACGCCGTCTTGCACCTTCTTCACCGCAGGACCACGCGTGTCGACGACCATGCCGTCCGTGACCGGCGTCGTGCACGCGGGCGGGAGACCGCGCGCACCTTCGACGGAGACGAGGCACATGCGGCACATGCCGACGGGCTTCATCCGCTCGTGCCAGCAGAAACGCGGGATGTAGATGCCGTTGTCCTCGGCGACCTTGATGACGAGCGCGCCGGGCTCCGCCTGCACCTCGCGCCCGTCGATCGTGACGGTGAAGGTCTCCTTCGGCGCGTCGCTCACGCGTGCACCTCCGCTGCACCAATGCCGGCGAGGACCTCGTCGCGGAAGTACTTGTTGAGGCTGACGACGGCCGAGACCGCGCTCGGGCCCAGTGGGCAGATCGTCGTCTGGCTGAAGGGTGCGTTGAGACCGGGACTGATGTTGTCGCCGACGTCGAGCAACAGGTCGAGATCTTCCGGACGGCCGAGCCCGTTCGCCAGCCGGTACAGCACCTTCTCGATCCATCCCGTGCCTTCGCGGCACGGCGTGCACTTGCCGCAGCTCTCGTGCGCGAAGAACTTCGCGAGGCGCCACGCGACGAGCGCGGGGCTCGTCGTCTCGTCGTACACCATCACTGCGCCCGACCCGAGCATGACGCCGAGCGCGCTGACGGCGTCCATGTCGAGCGGCGCGTCGAGGTGCTCGTCGGAGCCGGTCAGCCACTGCGACGACGCGCCGCCGGGAATGAAGAACTTCACCTTCCTGCCTGCGCGTATGCCACCGCCCAACTCGGGCGAGAACATCAGGTCGCGGAACGTGATGCCCAGCTCGACCTCGTAGTTGCCCGGCCGGTTGACGTGGCCCGACAGCGAGAAGACCCGCGTTCCGGTGGAGCGTCCGACGCCGAGCTTTGCGTACTCGTCACCGCCCATCAGGATGATGTGCGGCAAGGTCGCGAGCGTCTCGACGTTGTTGACCACCGTGGGCTTCGCGTAGAGGCCTTCGACGGCGGGAAACGGTGGCCGAATTCGCGGCATGCCCCGTTCGCCTTCGAGGCTCTCCAGGAGACCGGTCTCCTCACCACAGATGTATGCGCCGGCGCCGCGGTGCACGACGATGTCGAGATCGAAACCGGAGCCCAGAATGTTCTTGCCGAGAAACCCCCGCGCGCGCGCGTCCTCGACCGCCTGCCGGATCCGGTCGTAACCGAGCGCGAACTCGCCGCGTACGTAGACGAAGGCAAGGTTGCACTCGATCGCGTAGGCCGCGATCGCAATGCCCTCGAGCAGCTGGTGCGGATCTCGTTCGATGAGCATGCGGTCCTTGAACGTGGACGGCTCGCCCTCGTCGGCGTTCACGACCAGGTAGCGCGGGTACACGCCCTTCGGAAGGAACGACCACTTCGTCGCGGTGGGAAAGCCCGCGCCGCCACGACCGCGCAATCCCGAGGCCTTCACCTGTTCCTGACCGATCTGCTCGCCCGTCATCGTCAGGGCCTTGCGCAGACCGTCGTAGCAACCGGCCGCGAGTGCGGCATCGAGCGTCCACGAGTCGTCGGGACGGTCGTGCATCCGACGCGTGATGATGCGGGTCTCGCGTGCGTCCGCCATCAGCGCGTGCTCCCGGACACCGTTCGGGCCTCGAAGTCCCCGGACTTGTAGGCCTCGACGAGCCGCTCCGCGGACTCGGGGGTGAGCTTCTCGTGGAACTCGTAGTTGACCTGCATCGCCGGCGCGCCGCCGCACGCCGCGATGCACTCGACCTCTTCGACCGTTACGTCGGGATCGTCGGCGTAGCGGTGGTTGAGGTACGTCAGGATCTCCGGGCCGCCGGTGACGAGACACGTCACGTTCGTGCACACCGAGACGACGAGCCGTCCCACCGGTTCACGCTTGAACATCGTGTAGAACGAACAGGTTCCGAGTACGTCGGCCGCGGTGACGCCGGTGAGCTCTGCGATCTCGCTCATCGCTTCGCGCGTCAGCCATCCGTCCTGATCTTGCGCGAGGTGTGCGAGCGGGAGGATGGCCGACTTCGCGCGCGGGTAGCGAGTGACGATTTCGCGGGCGCGAGCCCGGTTCTCGGGTGTGAATGCCATGACTAGCGGTCGACCTCCCCCATGATCGGGTCGACACTCGAGACGATCGCCACCGCGTCCGCCACCATCGAGCCCTGGGCCATCGGACCGGCGGACTGAAGGTTGTAGAACGACGGGCCACGGATGTGCAGCCGTGACGGCTTGCCGGTGCCGTCGGCAACCAGATAGCACCCGATCTCGCCGCGGGGTGACTCGATGGCGACGTACGTCTCGCCGGCCGGCACCTTGAAGCCCTCGGTGAAGAGCTTGAAGTGGTGGATCAACGCCTCCATCGACTCGTCGATGCGTGCGCGCGGCGGCGGCGTGACCTTGCGGTCCTGGACGCGAGAGTCGCCGAGCGGCATGCGGTCGACGCACTGCCGGACGATCTTGATCGACTCGAGGATCTCGTAGAGCCGGATCCGGTAACGGTCGAAGCAGTCACCGTTCTCGGTGTAGATGACGTCGAAGTCGACCTCGTCGTACGCCAGGTACGGCTGAGCCTTGCGCAAGTCCCACGGCATACCGGTGGAGCGCAGGATCGGACCGCTCGCTCCGAGCGCGACGGCCTGCTCCGTCGTGATGACTCCGACACCCACCATGCGCTCGACCCAGATCGGGTTCTGCGTCAGCAACTCGTCGTACTCGCGCACGCCCGCTTCGACGAGGTCGCACAGCTCGAGCACGTCGACGTCCCAGCCGTCGTGCAGGTCGACCGCGACACCGCCGGGACGGATGTAGTTGTGATTCATCCGCAGGCCGGTGACCTTCTCGAGGAAGCGCAACGTCTCCTCGCGCTCGCGCCAGCCGTAGATCATCATCGACAGCGCGCCGATGTCCATGCCGTTCGTCGCCTGGAACAGCAGGTGCGACGCCATGCGCGACAGCTCCACCATCATCATGCGGATCCACGTGGCGCGCGGTGGAATCTCGAGGTCGAGCAGACGCTCGACGGCGAGCGAGTAGACGAGCTCGTTGCTCAAGGGTGACGCGTAGTCCATGCGCGTCACGTTGGTGGGACCCTGCACGTAGGTGAGCTCTTCGCCGGTCTTCTCCATGCCCGTATGGAGGTATCCGATCACCGGCTTCACCTGCAGGACCGTCTCGCCGTCGAGCTCCATCATCAGGCGCAGGACGCCGTGGGTCGAAGGATGCTGCGGCCCCATGTTGATGATCATCGTGTCGCCCTCGGCGTCGCCTTCGGGCCACTGAGCACCGGTCATGACGAGCTCGCGCCGGCGCGGTCGGAGCTCCTGCGCGCCTTCGTCGGTCTGACGCTGCAGGCGTTCCTCTTCGTGCGAGAACTGCTGTAGGTCGGTCATGTCGTCGTGCACGGGGCTGTCGTGTCGTGTCGTCATTGCGGCCTCGGATCTTCCTTGAAGGTGACCGGGACGCGGGCGGGAGCGTCGTCCTTGCGCAAGGGATGACCCATCCAGTCGTCGGGCATCAGGATCCGCGTCAGATCCGGATGACCGTCGAAGGTGATGCCGAAGAGGTCGAACACCTCCCGCTCCGCGAAATCGAGACCGGGATACAGGTCGACGAGGCTGCTCACGACCGCGTTGCCGACCGGTACCTGACAGATCGCGCGGATGCGCCGGTTGCGCGGGTGCGAGAGAAAGTTCGCGACGACTTCGAAGCGTTCGGGGTCGAGCCCGGGAGGGACGAGACGGAAGGCGTCGACGAGGTGGTCGACGGCCGTGACGTCGACGCACTGTGTGAACTGCTGCTCGTCGCGCAGGAATGCGGCGACGTCGTGCCAGCGCTCGCGGGGCACGTGGAGCACCGGCTGGGTGTGGGAACGGAAGAAGACGACGTCGGGGAACCGGTCGACCACCGCGGCCGCGACGTCGTCGTCCGGTCGCGCTCGAGCGGGCTCGACGGGTGCCTCGCCGTCCCCTTCGTCGGCACCCGCCACGTCCACCTCGTGCGCGGTCGGAGCGGCGGCGGGGTCCCCGGGCGCTTCGGGCCCGGTGGCACGACCGCTGACCTCGGCGCCCGCGGCGACCTCGGCCGCCTCGTCGCCCTCGCGCTTGGGAACATTTTCACGAGCGTCGTCGTCCGCCATGGCCCCTGTATCCGTCCGCAATCCTCAGGCGGAGACCCGCTCGTCGAGGTCAAGCCCGGCGCCGCCCGTGGGGCTCTCTTCCCGCCGGCGCATCAACTCACCGCTCTTGATCTTCTCGTGCAGCTGGAGGATGCCGTGCAGCAGGGTCTCCGGGCCCGGCGGGCACCCCGGCACGTAGATGTCGACCGGCACGATCTGGTCGACACCCTGCACGATCGCGTAGTTGTTGAACATCCCGCCGGTACTCGCGCAGACCCCCATCGAGATGACCCACTTCGGCTCGACCATCTGGTCGTAGACCTGTCGGAGCACCGGTGCCATCTTCTGGCTCACGCGGCCGGCGACGATCATGAGGTCGGCCTGCCGCGGGCTCGCACGGAAGATCTCCATCCCGAAGCGCGCCGTGTCGTAGTGCGCGGCGCCGGTGGCCATCATCTCGATGGCGCAACACGCCAGGCCGAAGGTCGCCGGCCAGACGGAGTTGCGCCGCGCCCACTTCACGAGGTCTTCCAGGCGACCTGTCAGGAAGTTGTGCGGGACCTGGTCGATGCCCATCAGGCCGCCTCGCCCGGTTCTGTCGCACCGCCGCCGAGCGCGGGCCGGGCCGGGGCCATGCCGTCGCGTCCCGGTGTACCGCTCGCGCGCCGCACGCCCTCACCGACGCGTTCGCTGACGCGCCGGATCGGTCCCCAGTCGAGCGCGCCCGTCGACAACAGGTACGCAAAGGGCACGAGCAACACGAGCAGGAACACCGCCATCGCGACGAGCCCGTAGACGCCCAGCGCGCGGTACACGGTGGTGAACGGGTACAGGAACACGATTTCGACGTCGAGGACGATGAACGTCATCGCGACCAGATAGAACTTCACCGGGAAGCGCTCGGCCGGCGCGATCTCCGGAACGATCCCCGACTCGTAGGGCGCGGTCTTCGCGGGGTTCGGGTTCTTGGGACCAAGCAGCGTCGACGCGGCGAACGACGCCCCGACGAACAACGCGACCAGCACGATCATCGCGAGGATCGGCAGGTACTGGACCACGTGGCACCTCCCTTCGGCCGCAGGCTACCCCGAGCCATCGTCGGTGCAAGCACAGTGCGGACGGAGCGCCGCGGTGCGGCGCTAGCGTGACGCGGTGCGGATCCGCCGATGGTCGGCCTGCGCCGGTCTCATGGCGCTCGCGTCGACAGCGTGCTCGTCCGGCTCGGCGGCGCCGCCGCGTCAGGCGGCGCGCGTTCAACGGACGCCGGCGACCGCCTCGACCTCGACGTCCACCACGGCCGCGCCTTCGTCGACCACGACTGCGCCGTCGACCTCCACGACGGCGCGTCGTCCGGTTGCGCCTACGACGCCGGCGGTCGCGTCCACGCCGCGCGGGGCGGCCGGCGCCACGATCGTCATCGACCCGGGCCACAACGGCGGCAACGCGACTCACGCCGGTGAGATCCTGCGGCCCGTCTTCATCGGCACCCAGTACCGGGCGTGCGACACAACCGGTACAAACACCGCAGACGGGTACACGGAGTCCGCATACAACCTCGACGTGTCCCTCCGGCTCGCCGCGATCCTTCGCGCGGCCGGGGCAAAAGTGGTGCTGACGCGGTCCACCGACAGCGGCGTCGGCCCGTGCATCGACGAGCGGGCCGCGATCGGGAACCGGGCGCATGCGGCCGTCGCCATCTCGATCCACGCCGACGGAGGACCGCCCGGAGGGCGAGGGTTCCACGTCAACTATCCGGCGTTGGTGCCCGGCTACACCGACGGGATCGTGGGGCCGTCCTACCGGCTCGCCGTGGATCTCCGTGCCGCCTACCAAGCCGGAACGGGCCTCCCTCCCTCCACGTACGCAGGTAGTGGCGGACTGCTCGCCCGCAGTGACTTCGGCGGGCTCAACCTGTCGAAAGTGCCGAAGGTGCTGTTCGAGACGGGGAACATGCAAAACGCGACCGACGCCGCGCTTCTGGAGAGTGCGTCGTTCCGGCAGCAGGCGGCCCAGGCGCTGGCGAACGGACTCGAAGCCTTCCTGTCGGGGAAGTGAGTCGCTACAGGCCCGGAGTGGCGGCGACGAGACGCTCCACCATCTTGTATGCGACCTCCGCGGGCCCGAGCTCGTCGGGCCTGAGCAGGTTGGCCATGATCCGCAGCACCCATTCCATCAGGGTGCGCGACCGCATGCCGACACGCGTCAGCTCCCGCATGACGGCGGGGTTGCCGATGGCCCGCACGAACGTACGCGCAACACGGAAGTAGAGCCCGTACTCCTCTTCCAATTGGCGCGGGTACTGCTGGAGCGCCAGACCTCCGCCGCCGGCGAGGGCTGCGTCGACCGCCCCGGCCGCGATCCGGCCCGTCTCGTACGCGTAGGCGATGCCCTCGCCGTTGAACGGGTTGATCGAGCCGGCCGCGTCGCCCACCACAAGCCAGGTCGGTCCGACCGTCGGCACGATCGATCCGCCGGTCGGCAGTTTGCCGCCCGTGGGCGGACCGCACGACGTCTCGGGCCTGATGTCCCAGCGCGCGGGCGCCGTCGCCACGAAAGCGTCCATCAAACGGCTGGTGTTGACCGACTTCCAGCCGTGGAACGTCGACAGCAGTCCGACGCCGACGTTGACCGTCCCGTCGCCCACCGGGAACACCCACCCGTATCCAGGAAGGTGATTGCCCTGCCGGTCGCGCAGGTCGAGGTGGCTCTCGATCCACGGGTCGTCGTGGTACGGGCTGCTGAAATAGCCCCGGATCGCCATGCCGAGGGGATAGGAACGATCCCGTGACGTCCCCAGGGCGCGCCCGAATCGGGAGTTCGCGCCGTCCGCGACGACGAGGTAGCGCGCCTCGACGCGGTCCGTGGTGGACCCATCGCGACGGACGAGGGCGCCCCGCACCACACCGGCGTCGGTAAAGGGCGCCACGGCCTCACTCGCCATCCAGAGGTCGGCACCGGCCTTGACGGCCTGGTCGGCGACCATGCGGTCGAGATCGCGACGCCGGACGACGTAGCCGTGCGGCGGAAACCGGGGATGGTCGGGCCACGTCATCTCGAGGGTCACGTCGTGAGCGATCGCGCGCAGCCCGTCGTACCGCTGGAAATCGGCGAGCCGGTCACGCAGGCCCATGTCGTAGAGCTCACGCACCGCACGCGGGGTGAGGCCGTCTCCGCAGGTCTTCTCGCGCGGGAAGCGCTTCTTGTCGACGATGAGGACGCGGCGCCCGGCGTTCGCGAGCCAAAAAGCCGCTGACGCGCCCGCTGGGCCCGCGCCGACGACCAGCACGTCGTAGCGCCCGGTCACGTGTTGACGGCTCCCTCCGCTCCCGCTCGAGACGGCTGCGCCGGGCGGAGCTCCGCTCCGTCCGCACGGTACGCATCGTGGCACAGTCCACGCCGACAACCCCGCTCGCGCGTTTGTGATCGATGGTGTGCACGCGGACGTCGTCGAGGGGGACGTCGCGCACCCGAGGCGAGGTGCACGACGGGGCTCCGGGGGCGAAACAGAATGTGCCGCGCCGCGATCTAGCGTGTTACAACACGGATCGCGCCGCTGGGCCCGCGGCCAGTCGGGGGAGGCCCGGTAGACAAGGAGACATCGCGCGCGATGCCCAACGTGATGATCTGGCTCCGGGACTGGTTCCACCTCGGGTGGGCCCCCGCGGCAGGACGCCTGATCTGGGCGTCGTTCCTCACGCTCGTCGGCTTCGGCATCGGCTTCTTTCTCTTCAGCAAGCCGAAGTCGGAACGCCCGGTCACCTGGGCGCAGGCCATGCTCGGCGCGGTCGCGGTCTTCGCGATGTTCCTGCTGTGCTACGGCGTCATCCCGAGCGAGTGGATCACGTTCTCCGACAAGTACTTGCAGTGGAGCACCGACAAGTTCGTCTTCCGCAGCTCACAGAACATCCTCTTCCTCCCGATCAAGTGGCCGTTCAGCTTCACCAAGCAGAATGTGCGTGACGTGATCGCGGCCGGTATCTACGTCGTCTTCTTCCTCATGAACCTCGTCTTGTTCCTGCAGTGGCAGAAGCGGCCGACGGCGGCGGAGGTCGCGGCCCGTGGCGAGCCCACCGAAGCCGGCACCTCGAAGTTCGGACGGCCGATGCGCCGCCTCCGCCGCGCCGCGCGCACCGGGGCCTGACGTGATGGCACGCGAAGCCACCGCGCCGGATGAAGCGAACGCAGTGAGCGCAAGCAGGCGAGCGGGAGCGGAATAGGTATGGCGCGGACTGATGCGAATCCGCCGATGCCGGACTTCGCCACCGACTAC
>CAZJSY010000010.1:0-46987 GCA_964548555.1 uncultured Burkholderiales bacterium | reverse complement strand
CGAGCGCCGAACGTCGGGACCGGTGAGGTCAGCGCGAGCTGCGGGTACCGCCCTTCCGGGCACCGCTCCGCTTCGCCGCCGTCTTCCGAGCACCCGTCTTGCGGGCCGTCGTCTTGCGGGCCGTCGTCTTGCGCGCGCCCGCCTTCTTCGCACCGGTCCGCTTCGCCGTCGTCTTCCGCGCGCCGGCCTTCTTGGCGCCCGGACGCTTCGCCGCCGTCGTGCGCCCCGTCGTCTTGCGGGCCCCCGTCTTGCGGGCCGCAGTCTTCCGCGCGCCCGTCTTCCGGGCCGTGGTCTTCCGGGCCCCCGTCTTGCGGGCCGTCGTCTTGCGCGCGCCCGCCTTCTTCGCACCGGTCCGCTTCGCCGTCGTCTTCCGCGCGCCGGCCTTCTTGGCGCCCGGACGCTTCGCCGCCGTCGTGCGCCCCGTCGTCTTGCGGGCCCCCGTCTTGCGGGCCGTCGTCTTGCGAGCCCCGGCCTTCTTGGCCCCCGTCTTCTTGGCCCCGGTTCTCTTGGCCCCGGACTTCTTGGCTCCGGTGCGCTTCGCGCCGGCCCGCTTCGTCGTCTTGCGGCCGGTCGTCTTGCGGCCGGCCCTCTTGCGGGCGCCGCCGCGTGACGGACCTTCCTCGGGAGCCAAGAGCGGAAGCGGCGGCACGAACGAACCCGCGACCCGCTCCACGCCTTCCCGCGCCGACTCTGCGAGCTCACCGACACGGTGCCCGAGCTCCTGTATCCGACTGTCGCTGTTCTCCGATCCCTCATCGGGTCGCACCGGCGTCCTCCTGTTCGGGTCTCAGGACATCGATTCTCGGCGCGTGCGCGGCGGGCAATCGATCCCCGCGTGCGTACCCGCCGAACGCGTCGTTGAATCGCGTGCTCGCGATCAAACGTCATTCGCGGCTCGCGATCAAACGCGATTCGACGCGTCGCCCGAATTCGCGCCGCTCTGGTCCTCGCCCGTGAGCACGTGATCAAAAGCGACGCGCAGCGTTGCGACGTCACGGTCGTCGAGATGGCGAGCAAAGTGCTCGTACACGCCGCGCAGATGGACGCCACTCGCGGCGCGGAGACGTTTTCGGCCTTCGGAAGTGATCGCGGCGAACGTTCCACGACGATCGCCGGGACACGGCTCGCGTGTGAGCAGTCCCGCTTGGACCATCCTGTCGACGAGCCGCGTGAGGCCGCTGCGGCTGAACATGACGCTGCGGGCGAGCTCCTGCATGCGCACTCGACCCTGAGGCGCACGGTTCAGATTGACGAGGACGTCGTACCAGGCGAGCGGGAGATCGTGGCTGCGCACGAGCTCCGCTTCGAGCGCCTGCGTGATGGTGGCGTGTGCGCGGAGGAACTGCTGCCACACGGCAAGACGCTCCTCGTCGACCCGGGCCATCCGCTGGATCGTAACTGCGCCTCCCCGAGGGCTCTTCCGAGACGCTTGCGGAGCGCCGTCCCCAAGATCGACAGAGGCGTTCTCGAAGACCGCCGAGCCGCCGTGTCGGCTGTGTCAGGTCTGCGCTGCGAAGCCCGGTCCCATCTCCGTGTCGACGAACGCTTCGGCCCGCTCGGACGCCGCCGAGTGGAGCCGGTTCTTCGTCGTTCCGTACACCGCCGTCGGCAGCTCGGTCAGCTCGGTCGCGTATTCCGAGACGCGAGCCGGAAATCGTTCCGCGGCGACGACCTCGTGCACGAAGCCCTTCTCCGCCGCTTCCCGCGGTGAGAGGACCGCGGCACCGAGGATCGCTTCCTCCGCCGCGACCGTACCGAGCGCGCCTTGCGCGATGACGGTGGCCCACGTCGGCATCACCAAGCCGATCGCGGTCTCGGTGAGGCCGATGTTCGCGTCGACGTCGGCCGCGATGCGCCAGTCGCACGCGAGGGCGAGCACCGCACCGCCCGCCACCGCATGACCGGTGATTGCGGCGACCGTCGGAAGGGGCGCGTTCCAAACGGCGAGCAGACCACGCGCGATGTGACGGAGCGCCGCGGTGCGCTTGGCCGCGTCGGTCTCGCGCAGGAGTTTGAGATCGATACCTCCGGAAAAGCACCGCGGGCGGCCCCAGATGACCATGGCACCGGCGTGGTCACCGCGCGCCCGTGCGATCGCGTCCTCGAGTCCGGACATCGACTCGTCGTTCAGCACGTTCGCCTTGCCATCGTCGAACCGAACATGCGCCACACCTTCATCGAGCTCGTAGGCCACCGTCATGACCACATCCTGGCATCCGGACGCCCATTGCACGCGCCGTGAAACAACACATACCCTGACTCGATGCCGACCGGAATCGAGATGCCGAGCGGGACGGAGTCGGGCGCCGTCGCCGTCGACGGACGGAACGCTCGAGCCGCGCGTACCCGCCACGCGGTCGTCAGCGCGTTGCTCGCCCTCATCGAGGAAGGCGATCTTCGCCCCACGGCGCGCCGCGTGGCCGAGCGCGCCGGTGTCTCGTTGCGTTCCGTCTATGTCCACTTCGAGGATCTCGAAGACCTGTTCTGTGCGGCCGCCGCGCAGCAGTTCGAGAAGATCTCCCGCCTCGTCGAACCGCTTCCCACGGACGGGGCCCTCGACGAGCGCTTGGACGCGTTCGTCGAGCAGCGCGCACGTGTGCTCGAAGCGGGCGCCCCCGTGCGGCGCGCCGCGGTGGTGCAGGCGCCGTTCTCCCCCACCATTGCGAGCGTGATCGGCATGGCGCGTCGCTCGGGCCGAACGGAGATCGAGCGGGTGTTCGCCACGGAGCTCGACGGGCACGACCAGGAGCGGCGAGATCACACGCTTGCGGCGCTCGGCACGATCGCGAGCGCCACCACCTGGGAGCGGCTGCGTACCGTCGAGGGCCTCGACGTCCTCACCACGCGGGACGTCGTGCGGGAGATGTTTCGAGCCGTCCTCGACCAGGCCCGTCACGGGCGCGTGTCACCGGGCGCCTCTGCGATCTAGTTTCCGGCGACTGCTCCGGGGGGATCAGCAGTGCCGGATGGACTGATGACGGGCGAACGTACGGCGACGGTCGATCTGATCCCGGCACTCCGCTCGCCTGCCGCGGGACGGGCGGCGGCGTTCGCGGTCATGCCCGTCGTCGCGCTGGTCCTCCGTCAGGTCTGGGCGGTGCCATGGGGCCTCGTCGTCCAGGGTCTGGTCATCGGCGGGCTCACGTCATTGGTCGCGCTCGGCGTGGCGCTCGTCTACCGGGCCAACCGGATCGTCAACTTCGCGCAGGGCGACCTGGGCGCAGTCCCCGCCACGCTGGCGGTTCTCCTCATCATGGCCACGGGACTGCCGTATCTCCTCGGCTTCGCCGTCGGACTCGCGGCCGCGACCGTGCTCGGTGTGCTCGTCGAGACGCTCGTGATCCGGCGGTTCTTCAACGCACCCCGACTGATCCTCACCGTCGCGACGATCGGCCTCGCGCAGATCCTCGCCGGCGGCGGCCTGCTGCTACCCCGGCTCTTCAGCTCGTCGGCAATCGGTCCGCGCCTCGACGCGCCGTTCAACTGGTCGTTCACCGTTTCGCCGATCCGCTTCGACGCGACCGACGTCCTCACACTGCTCGTCGTCCCGGCGACGTTCCTCGCCCTCGCAGTGTTCCTCCGACGTTCGAGCATCGGCGTCGCCATCCGCGCCGCAGCGGAGCGGGCCGATCGCGCGTCGACGCTCGGTATCCCGGTACGGCGCTTGCACACCGTCGTGTGGGTCATCGCGACGGTGCTCGCCTTCATCGCGATGTTCCTTCGCGCCGGCGTCATCGGGCCGCAGATCGGCACCGTCCTCGGCCCCGGCATCCTCCTGCGCACCCTCGCAGCGGCCGTGATCGGCCGGATGGAGCGATTTCCGACAATCGCGGCGGCTGCGCTCGGGCTCGGGGTCGTGGAACAGGACATCTTCTGGCACTGGCACCAGGCGGCGTACATCGATCCCGCGCTGTTCCTCGTCATCCTCCTGTCGTTGCTGCTGATCGGTCGTGGTCGTACGACGGCGCGCTTCGAGACCGACGCAACGTCCACATGGCAGGCGGCGCGCGAAGTACGACCGGTTCCGCGCGAGCTCGCGCACCTTCCCGAGGTGCGATGGGTGCGATGGGGTCTCGCGGCGGCGTTCGTGGTGTTCATGCTCTCGCTGCCGGGATGGCTCGACGAGAGCAGGATCAACCTCGCCGCCGCGATCGTGATCTTCGGGATCGTCGGTCTGTCGCTCGTCGTGCTCACGGGCTGGGCGGGTCAGGTCAGCCTCGGCCAGATGGCATTCGTCGGCTTCGGCGCGGCGATCGGAGGCTCGCTCACGTCGCGCCTGGGATGGGATCTGTCCCTCGCACTTCTCGTCGCGGGCCTCGCCGGGGCGGCGATCGCCGTGATCATCGGCTTCCCGGCGATCCGGCGCGGCGGCCTCACGTTGGCGGTGATGACGCTCGCGTTCGCGCTCGCGGCGTCGTCGTACTTCCTCAACCGTCAGTTCTTCCGGAACTGGCTCCCGGCACTGCGAATCGACCGGCCCGCGCTCTTCGGCACCATCGACATCAGCACCGAGACGCGCTTCTACTACCTGACCCTCGTCGCACTTGCGATCGCCCTCGCAATGGTGCGCGGCGTTCGGCGGAGCCGAACCGGGCGGGTGCTCATCGCGATCCGGGAGAACGAGCGTGCGGCACGCGCGTACGGTGTCGACGCCACGCGCACCAAGCTCGCCGCGTTCGCCTTCTCGGGTTTCCTCGCCGCGTTCGCCGGTGCGCTGTTCGTTCATCATCAGACGGGGCTCGGTACTGCCCCGTATTCGCCGGAGGAGAGCCTCGTCGTGTTCTCCATGGTGGTCATCGGCGGGCTCGGATCGGTTCCGGGAGCCCTGCTCGGTGCGACCTACGTACGCGGCGTGGATTGGTTCGTTCCCTCCGACTACCGGTTCCTCGCGACGGGAGCCGGTCTGCTGCTCGTGCTGATGCTCACACCGGGCGGTCTCGGCGCGGTGCTCTACGACCTGCGTGACTGGTACCTGCGCAAGGTCGCGGGCCGCCGTCGCGTCGTCGTGCCGAGCCTCGTCGCCGATACGCGCACGCCCGACGCGGTGCCGGTTCCGGAACCGCTCGTCGAGGCGGCCGAGGAAGCCGCGAACGCGGTCGTACCGGGGACGTTCTCGTGACACGGATCAGGCAGTGGTTCCGCGAGCTGGGCGGCGGTGCGACGCTGTTCCCGCTCGTCGTGCTGTTCGGTCTCACGGCGGTGGAGCAGCTCGACCAGCGAGCGTTCGACATCCTGCTGCCCGACATCCGTCACACGTTCGGACTCGACACGCGCGAGATCCTCGCGGTCGTGGGCCTCACGGGTGCGGCGGCCCTCGTCATCGCGGTGCCGATCGGCTTCTACGCCGACCGCTGGTCCCGGGTGCGGATCGCGACGTTCGGTGCGCTGGCGTGGGCCGTCTTCTCGGTGCTGACGGGACTCGCCCCGGCGCTGTGGGTCCTCGGGCTCGCCCGCGCCGGCTCCGGGCTCGGAGCGGCGACCATCATCCCGACGCACAATTCCCTGCTGTCCGACTACTACGGCATCCCGGCGCGGGCCAACGTCTATGCGGCGCACCGGGCTGCGTTCGCCGTCGGCGCGTGCATCGGGCCGTTGTTCGCCGGCCTTCTCGCCTACTACTTCGGCTGGCGGACACCGTTCCTGATCTACGCGATCCCGACGCTCGTCTTCGTCGCGCTCGCGTTCCGTCTGCGCGAGCCGCTGCGGGGTCATTTCGAACGGGCTGCGATGGGCGTGAGCGAAGAGGTGCAGGAGACCGAGGACGTCCCGCCGTCACTGGCAGAATCGTGGCGGATCGTGTGGAGCGTCGGCACCCTCCGACGGGTCTTCTACGCGTTGCCCTTCCTCGCCGTCGCGTTCCTCGGCCTGGCGAGCCTCTCGTCGCTGTACTACTCGCAGGTGTTCCATCTCGACGAGCGCGCCCGCGGGTACATCGCCGCCGCCGTCGAGCCCGGCCAGCTCGTGGGCCTCTTCGCGGGCATCCC
The DNA here is from genome assembly GCA_964548555.1 of uncultured Burkholderiales bacterium. Lineage (GTDB taxonomy): Bacteria > Actinomycetota > Acidimicrobiia > IMCC26256 > JAMXLJ01 > JAMXLJ01. Next base: position 41,003 of record CAZJSY010000010.1, on the reverse strand, counting down.
GATCGCCACCCGGCTGCTGGCGCGCGACGCCGCGCTGGTGCTGCGCTTCCTGGCGGTCGTGGCTGGCGTCGTGGCCGTCGCATGGCTCGCGTTCGCGTTGAGCCCGTGGCTCCCGCTCGCCATCGCGATGAACGTGATCGTCTCGTCAGTGGTCGTGATCCTCATCCCGGGCATCTTCGCGGCGCTGTCGCTCGCGATCCCGCCGAAGGTCCGGTCGTTCGGCTTCTCCGTCGCGGGCCTGTGGTTCCTCCCGGGCCTCCTGCTGTTGCCGATCATCGGCGGCGCGGCCGATTCCTGGGGCATCCGGCCCGGCCTGATGCTCATGGTGCCGGTCTTCGTGATCGGGGCGTTGATCATCGCGTCCGCGGGCAGCGAGGTGAACGCCGACATCCGGCGGGTGTGGTCCGCAGCCGCAGCACAGGCCGAGGTGCTGTTCGAACGGCGGCAGGGTCGCGTGAAGCTGCTCCTCGTACGCGGCGTCGATGTGCACTACGACGGCGTGCAGGTTCTCTTCGGCGTCGACTTCGAGATCGACGAAGGCGAGATCGTCGCGCTGCTCGGCACGAACGGCGCCGGCAAGTCAACGCTCCTGAAGGCCGTCTCCGGCTTGGTGCAGGCGAGTGGCGGCGCCATCGTCTTCGACGGACGCGACATGACCCACACACCCCCTGACGAGATCGCGACACGCGGCGTCACGATGGTCCCCGGCGGGCAAGGCGTCTTTCCGTCGCTCACCGTGGCCGAGAACCTCCACCTCGCCGGCTGGCTGCGTCGCCGCGACCCCGATTACCTGCGCGCTTCGACCGAGCGGGTGCTCGAGATCTTCCCGGTGCTACGGGAGCGGTTGCACGAGAGCGCCGGGAACCTGTCGGGTGGTCAACAGCAGATGCTCACCCTCGGGATGGCCTTCATCGAACAGCCGAGGCTGCTGATGATCGACGAGCTGTCGCTCGGGCTCGCACCGGTCGTGGTCGAGCAGCTGCTCGAGATCGTCCGCGACATGCGAGAGCGCGGCACGACGATCATCCTCGTCGAGCAGTCGGTCAACGTTGCACTCACCGTGGCGGAGACCGCCTACTTCATGGAGAAGGGCGAGATCCGCTTCCACGGACGGACCGCAGAGCTGCTCGAACGGCCCGACATGTTGCGTTCGGTGTTCCTCGAGGGCGCCGCGTCGGTGGTCTCGCGTGGGACCGACGCCGCCCCGGCCGGGGTGACGACGTCACCGGCGCGCAACGGTCCGTCTCGAAGTGTCACCGATCACCCCACCGGTAGGGAGCAGTCCGACGTCCGCCTCCAGGTGCGTGACGTCACGAAGCGCTTCGGCGGGATCGATGCGCTGAGCCGCGTGAGCTTCGACGTGCACCCGACGGAGGTGCTCGGGTTCATCGGGCCGAACGGCGCCGGCAAGACCACGCTCTTCGACGTGATCTCGGGCTTCCTCGAACCCGACGAGGGCCGGATCCTCCTCGCCGGTACCGGGACGATGCACGACCTCGCCCGCCGTTCGCCGCAGTATCGAGCCCGACACGGGCTCGGACGGTCGTTCCAGGACGGGCGGCTGTTCCCCGCGTTGACCGTCGCGGAGACGATCGCGGTCGCCCTCGAGACCCATGTCGAGGTGCGCGATCCCGTCGCCGCGGCGCTGAACCTTCCCGCAGTCGTCGATTCCGAGCACGCGGTCGCGTCCCGGGTCGAGCAACTGATCGACCTCATGGGTCTGGGAGCCTTCCGCGACAAGTTCGTGCGTGAGCTGTCGACCGGCAGCCGCCGCGTCGTCGACCTCGCGTGCGTCGTCGCGCACGGACCCTCGGTGTTGCTGCTCGACGAGCCGTCGTCGGGCATCGCGCAGCGCGAGGCCGAGGCGCTCGGACCGTTGCTCCTTCGCATCCGCGACGAGCTCGGCGCGAGCATCCTCGTCATCGAGCACGATCTCCCGCTGCTGTCGTCGATCGCGGACCGGATCGTCGCGCTCGACCTCGGCGAGGTCATCGCGACGGGTCCGCCGAACGAGGTCGTGCACGATCCCAGGGTCGTGGAGTCGTACCTCGGCACCACCGCCGCGGCCGTCGCGCGCTCGGGCGCCCGTCCCGACGCGCTCATCCCAGAGGACTGACATGCAGCCGACACGAACTGCGCCGCGACGTCCGAGCACGCTCCGCAGGTACGGACCGGTGGTCGGCGTCCTCGTGGTCGTGGCGATCATCGCCGTCGTCGTCGTGGCGACGGGCGGAGGCGGTAGCGGCGGCGGCAACGGCAACAAGGCTGTAGCGCCGGCCGGGACAGTCGGGAAGCCGCCGACATTGTTCACTCGCGACGCGAAGATCGACTGGGGTCCGAACTGCGACACCCGTACGGGCCGTGTCGCGATCCCGTCGGTCTACGCCCCGCCGTGCGTGGCGCCGTTCCACGGCGACAACGGAGGGGACACGTATCCGGGCGTCACCCGCGACAGCATCACCGTGGCGATCTACGTCAACCAGAACGATCCGTTGCAGGCGGCGTTCGTGACGCGGGGCGGAGCCAACATCACGCCCGAGACCAACGCCGACCAGGTCGCCGACTTCGCCCGGCTCTACGCGGCGCACTACGAGCTCTACGGCCGCAAGCTCAACATCGTGAAGTATCACGCGAACGGGGGTCCCACCGACGAGGCGGCCGCGAAGGCCGACGCGATCAAGATCGCCACCGACATCAAGCCGTTCGCCGTGTTCGGCGCGCCCACCCAGACCAGCGCGTTCGCCGACGAGCTGGCCGCGCGCAAGATCCTCTGCGTCGGCGCGTGCGCAGGCACATATCCCGAGAGCTTCACGCTGCCGCGCGAGCCGTACCTGTGGCAGGTCGGCCCGCAGTCGAGCCAGTCGTCGGAGCTCTTCGCCGAGTTCGCCGGCAAGGAGCTCGCCGGTCGCAAGGCCGTGCACGGCGGGAACGACGTGAAGGACAAGACGCGGATCTTCGGGATCCTGCACTACAACACACCCGACGGCCTGTATTCGCAGAGCTATCAGGTCATGCTGGACAAGCTCGCGAAGTACAAGGTGAAGCCGGCTGCCGATGTCGCATTCAGCCTCGACCTCACCCGCGCGCCCGAGCTGGCGCGAAGCGCGATCGCTCAGCTCAAGAGCGCAGGTGTGACGAGCGTGATCCTGAACGCCGATCCGGTCATGCCGAAGTACTTCACCGAGGAGGCGACACGCCAGGGCTGGTTCCCCGAGTGGGTGCTCGGCCCCAGCCTGTTCGTCGACACCGCGTTCTTCGGTCGCCTCTATGACCAGCAGCAGTGGGTGCACGCGTTCGGAGTCTCGTTCCTCGCGGCACGGGGGCAGCAGCAGACGCAGAACGCGTACAACCTGTACGTCTGGCAGTACGGCAAGCCGCCGCCCTCGAACATCTACGAGGTCACGAACTTCGACCCGTCGCTGTTCGCCCTGGGCGTGCACCTCGCCGGACCGATCCTCACGCCCGAGACGTTCGAGGCGGGGCTCTTCCGCGCTCCGGTGACGGGCGGCGGCCCGACGACGCCCACCGTGTCGCGAGGCAAACACGGTCTGTGGCCGGGCACCGACTTCGGCGGCATCGACGACGCCACACAACTGTGGTGGGACCCCAACGCGACCGGCCCCGACGAGGCGGGGAACCAGGCCAAAGGGCTGTACCAGTACGCCGACGGCGCGAAGCGCTACCGCGCCGGACAGTTCCCGAACGACGAGGCGGGTCTGTTCGACCAATCCCGCTCGGTCAGCGTCTTCGACACCCTGCCGGCGTCGGACCGTCCCCCGACCTACCCGTCGCCTGCGCATTGACGCCGACCTGAGTGCTGAGTGCCGCGCGCCGCATCGCGTACGGTTAGCGGCGATGCTGCCGAGCGCGCCCGACCGCCCCGGCCCGAACCGCCTGCTCCGCCGCTACGCGCCCATCATCGCGGTGGTCGTCGTCATCGCGGTGGTCGCCGTCGTGTTGAGCACACGCGGCGGAGGCGGTGGAGGCAAGACCAACATCACCACGAAGCCTCTGGCGAACGGTGAGCCACAGCTCTTCACACCCAAGGCGAGGATCAACTGGGGACCGAACTGCGACACCCGTACCGGTCGGGTGGCGGTGCCACTCCTCTACGCGCCACCGTGCGTGCCGGCGTTCACGGGCGACAACGGCGGTGCGACGGCGCCGGGCGTCACCAACGACACGATCACGATCGCGGTGTACGAGACGCAGCCCGATCCGCTGCAACAGGCGTTCTTCGAGCAGAGCCGCGCCGACGAGGACGTGAAGAAGGAGGAGGCGACGCAGCAGGCCTACGTCGACTTCTTCCAGTCGCACTACGAGACCTACGGCCGCAAGGTGAAGCTGGTGTTCGTGAAGGCCAGCGGCGGTGACAGCGACGACAACGCGGCCAAGGCCGACGCGATCAAGGTGGCGACGCAGATTCACGCCTTCGCGTCGTTCGGCGGCCCGGCGATGACCGCGGCGTACGCCGACGAGTTGGCCGCGCATCATGTGCTGTGTCTCGCCGACTGCCTGCTCGCGCAGCCGCAGGCTTTCGTCGACGGCCGCGCCCCGTACATCTGGCCGACCGAACCGTCGTTCGAGCAGGACGGCATCCACTGGTCGGAGTTCATCTCCAAGGAGCTCGCCGGCCGCAACGCCACGCACGCGGGCGACCCCGCGATGCAGACGAAGCCCCGCCGCTTCGGCATCCTTCGCTACGACGACGGCCAGGGCACGTTCGCCGGGACCGTGAAGTACGTGGAGGACCGTCTGAAGGCGTACAAGGTTCCGGTGGACGCAGACGTGTCCTACGACTTCGACCTGAACCGGGCCGCCGAACAGGCACGCAGCGTGATCGCGCAACTCAAGGCGGCGAACATCACCAGCGTGTTGCTCGCGGCCGACCCCGTGATGCCGAGCTTCTTCACGAGCGAGGCGACGAAGCAGAACTACTTCCCCGAGTGGATCGTGCTCGGCACCGTGTTCACCGACACGACGCTGTTCGGCCGGAACTACGACCAGAAGCAGTGGGCCCACGCCTTCGGCGTGTCGTTCCTCCCGGCCCGGGGCACGACCGGCACCGACGACCTCGCCAACATCCTGACGTGGCAGACGGGCAAGCCGCCGCCCGCGAAGACCTACAAGCTGCTGGTACAGGCACCACTCATCCTCTTCACCGGCGTGCATCTCGCGGGGCCGCATCTCACACCGGAGACGTTCCGCGACGGCCTGTTCCGCTACACGCCGGCGGCCACCGGCCCCACCCACCTGCACTTCTCGTGGGGCCGCCACGGCATCTGGCCCGGCCCCGACTACTTCGGCGGTGACGACGCCACGCTGATCTGGTGGGACCCCAACGCGAGCGGGCCCGACGAGCTCGGCTACGTCGACAAGGGGATGTACCAGTACTCGCACATGGGGCAGCGGTTCCTGCCCGGTCAGTGGCCCGGCGGTGACGCCGACGTGTTCAACCCCGCCACCTCCGTGACGGTGTTCAACACGCTGCCGCCCGCCGACACCCCGCCGCAGTACCCGCCACCACCGCACTGACGCGGGCGTACGGGCCGGGGGGCGGAGACCGCGGCTCAGGCGTTCTCGAGCCGGGGCAGCACGCCGTCGCCGTCGTCGTCCGCGTCGCCGGGTCGGACCCAGCCGTCGCCCAGGACGTACCGGCGGATGACGCGCGCCGGATTGCCCACCGCGACGCTGAAATCGGGAAGCTCTCCGGTGACCACCGCGCCCGCACCGACGACGACGTGCCGACCGATCGTCGCTCCGGGCATCACCATCGCCCCGTGACCGAGCCACGATCCCGACCCGATGTGGACGGGACGCGGTGCCGAGAACTGCAATCCGATCGGCGTGTGCACGTCTTCATAGCCATGGTTCGCGTCGGTGATGTAGACGTGATGGCCCGTCCACACGTCGTCGCCGATGACGATCTCGCGATGGCCCACGATGCCGCTGCCCTTTCCGATCACGGTTCGGTCGCCGATCTCGATGACGGGATCACGATCGGGCACGTGACCCGGCGACACACCGGCCGAGAGGCTCGAGTACGGCCCGATCATCGTCCCCTCGCCGATGCGGATGTACTCCTCGCCGAACAACGCGGCAACCGGAAAGCAGATCGCGCTGCCGTGTCCGAGGCGGCCGAAGCGCCGGCCCCGCCGGCTTCGCGGGCCGATCGCGCCGAGACGCGTCGCCTGCGCCCACAGCGCGCGGATCGCCTCACCGGCGAGGAGGCGAACCGGATCGAGCGGCGAGTCGGCGGACGGCATCGTCGGGACAGTAACGCCCGTTGGCACGCGGAGCACGACACCGCGCGCCGTCGGGTCACTGGCGGCGGCGACGCCCGTCCGGAAGTGTCGCTCGCACCCGACGCAACAGCACCACCGAGACGATCGCCGAGCCCACGACGACGAGCGCGACGAAAGCGATGAGCACGTTCGGCCAACCGGGGTCCATCTTCTCGGCGGCGCGCGCTGCGGCCGTCAACACGGCGAGCACTGGCATCGACGACCCCACGCCGGGGAATGTACCCGGGGCGACGAGACCGCCCGCCATACCAGGGTGACCCGGATGGCGGGACGGTCCCGCGCGTGGGAGGGCCGCTGCGGGGGGCCGAGCAGCACCTCCCGCCGGACCTCTTACCCAGGACGTCCCGTGGCCAGCCCTCACCTGACGCGGTCGCCGAGCCCGCGTCAAATGTGTGGCCAGCGCACCTGATGGGCGAGCCGCGACCCCCGAAGACTCAGGATCTCGCGCGGCGTGCGCCCGCGCCGAGCAGGTCGCTCGCCTTCGTCATGCCCGGCCGCGTGCCCGCGCTCTTCGGCGTGATGTCGACGTCGGTCGCCTGCGCGCGCAACGCGCCCACCGTGCAGCCCTCTCGCGCTCGCAGAGCGAACGGATCGAATCGGAAGTGATGCGACGCGTTCGCGTGCGTGATCTTGTCGATCTCGTCGTCGGGTACGCCATCGAGACTCTTCACGAGGTACTCGGGCGACGTGGGCCACGTCGTGTCGGAATGCGGGTAGTCGCACTCCCACGTGATCGTGTCGATGCCGACGCGATGTCGGTTCGGGATACCGGACGGGTCATCGATGAAACAGGTGACGAACCGCTCCCGGAAGAACTGGCTCGGAAGCTGATCGCCGAAGTCCTGACCGGTCCACCGGTGATGTCGCGTGTAGATCCAGTCGACGCGATCGAAGAAGTACGGGATCCACCCGATCCCACCTTCGGACAGCGCGACCCTGAGGTCGCGGAACTTCCGTAGCACCGGCGACCACAGCAGGTCCGCCGCGGCCTGCACGATGTTCATCGGCTGCAGGCTGATCAACACGTCGATCGGCGCGTCCTCCGCGGTCACGACCAACGTCGAGCTCGAACCGATGTGTAGACACACGATCGTTCCCTCGTCGACGCAGGCGCCCCAGAACGGGTCCCAGTGCTCCGAATGGAAGCTCGGCAGGCGAAGACGAGCCGGGTTCTCCGAGAAGGACACGGCATGACAGCCCTTCGCGGCGAGCCGCCGTACCTCCTCTGCCATCAGCTGCGGGTCCCAGATCGGTACGAGACCGAGCGGAATGAAACGGCCGGGATACGAGCCGCACCATTCGTCGACGTGCCAGTCGTTGTAGGCGCGCAGGATCGCGTGTCCCGCGTCGAGATCGGACGAGCGAGAGAACAACTGCCCGCACAGGTTCGGGAACGACGAGAAGCACATCGACGCGAGCACCCCGTTGACGTTCATGTCCCGCACCCGCTGGTGCACGTCGAAGCACCCTTCGCGGATCTCGTCGAAGGACGTCGGCTCCATGCCGTACTCCTCCAACGGCCTGCCGGCGACCGCGTTCAGACCGATGTTCGGGATCTCCTTGCCGTCGTACACCCACACGTCGGTTCCGTCGTCCTTGCGGACGAGCCGCGGCGCGACGTCGGCATAGCGGCTCGGGACCCGACCCTCGAACATGTCGGGAGGCTCGACGACGTGGTCGTCGACACTGATCAGGACCATGTCTTCCAGTCGCATGGTCTCCCCCTGGTCGCGCATCGTGGGTACCTGACGCCCGCGTCAGCGTAGCCTTGACGCGGCGCGCTGGTGCTGACGACACTCCTGCGCCATGCAGACCTCGCCGCAACCGGTACTTGTCGGGTTCCTGTTCGACTTCCCCCAAGGCGACGGCGGCGCCGGGTTCGAAGAGGCGGTCCGCCTGGGGTTCGACTCGATCGGCGAAGACCGCATCGACCGCCCCGTCGAGTTCGTGCAGGAGCACTGCGCCGGACTGCCGATCGGCACCGAACGCGCCGTTCAAGAAGGGTTCCGCGCGCTCGACGACGCGGGCGTCCTCGCCATCCTCGGTCCGTCGATCTCCGACAACGGGCTCATCGCCGCGCCACTCGCCGACCGCGCCGGCATCCCGTCGATCAACTACACGGGCGGCGAGCGCACGCGAAGCGAATGGATGTTCCACTACCAGATCGGATCGTTGGAGGAGGAGCCCGCGATCCTCGCCCGGCGTCTGCACGACCGCGGTCTCGGGAGCGCAGCCGTCGTCTTCGACAACTCACCTGTGGGTCGCCGCTACCTCGAGTGCTTCGAAGAGGCCCGCGCCGGCCTGGGTGTCGAGGTGACCGGCAGTGCTGCCATCTCTCCCCTGACGACCGACGTCACCGCGGTGGTCGCTCGCTTGCGTGACACCCGTCCCGCCGCGCTCGTGTACTTCGGTCTCGGTGTGGCGTCACGCGCGGTCGCCCTTGCGCTCGCCGCGCTCGACTGGAAGGTCCCGGTCGTGGCCAACTCGTCGCTGATGTTCGGCTACGCGCGGCCGGACTGGCGTGATGGGTGGAAGGGTTGGGAGTACATCGACGGCGTCGCCGACGACAACACGATGCGCGCCACGCTCGCGCAGAAGTCGAAGCGCGCCGCCGCCGGGCCGATCGGTTGTGGTGCGTACGACATGGGAAGGCTGCTCGCCGAGGCGATCGCGCGTGCACAGCACCTGACGCGCGCGGGCATCAAGGACGGACTCGAGCGGGTGAAGCAGCTCACGGCGACGAGCGGCGTCGAGGGAACGACCATGGGGTTCGGCAACTACGACCACGCCGCGCTCAAGGGGCAGTACCTCGTGCTGCGGGAATGGCGCGACGGCCGCACCGTGCAAGTGACCTGACGCACGACCGGCGTCAGTGTGCGTGCCCTGTGCCGCTCAGGAGCTCGAGCGGACCTTGTCGACCGCCTGCTTGCCGGCGTCCCACGCCCGGTCGAGCACACCGGCCGCCGCGCCGACGAGGACGTTGCCCGGGGGCGTGTCGGGAGAACGCGGGTGCGGGCGCGTGGGCGCCACCTTCTTGCCCTGCTCCAGCCGCGCACCGAGCTCGTTGAGCGCGGCCCGGTTCATCGCCTTGCGGACCTTCGGGAACATCTCGCGCTCTTCTTCCTTCAGATGATGACGGACGCTCTCCATCATCACGGCGACCTTCGCGTCGAAGCGCTCGTCGTCGGGTGACATGCCCTCGAGGTCGGCCAGGAGCCACTTCACGACGTTGTGCTCTTCGAGCGCCTCGAGCACTTCGGAGGTCTCGTCGGGATCCCAACTGCGGACCGACGGGTAGAAGATCTGCTCCTCGATCACCGCGTGGATCGAGAGCTCGCGGATGATCTTGTCGACGATCGAACGCTTCGCCTTCTTGCCCCGAGGGCCGGTGCTCTCGAACTTCTCGAAGAGCTCCTCAACCGTTCGATGGTCGTTCTTCAGCAGCGTGATGGCGTCCATGACTTCTCTCCGGGCTCGTGGTGCCCAGGGGATACCCACCTCCTCGAGCGACAAACGTGCCGGTGACCGGACCGTTCCCGAGCAGTCTGCGACGACGTGCGCTTGTACCTGACGGCGCCGTCATGCCAGGGTCTCGTCGTCGAGCGTGGGAGGAACCGTGGATCGCGTCCGGATGGGGATCGTCGGAGTCGGCAACATCGCACCACTCAACGTCGCGGGATACCTGGAGCACGAGCGCTGCGACGTCGTCGCGCTGTGCGATCCGCGCAAGGAAAAGGCCGAGAAGATGGCCCACGAGTGGGACGTCCCGAAGGTGTACACCGACCTCGACGCGCTGCTCGCCGACGACGAGATCGACGCGGTCGAGATCCTCACACCGACGAACCTCCATCACGATCACGTCGTGGCAGCGGCGCGCGCCGGCAAGCACATCTCGTGCCAGAAGCCGATGGCCAACTCCGTGAGCGAGGCCCGCTCGATGCTCGCCGCGGTAGACGAAGCCGGCGTGGTGTTCCGGATCGGCGAGTGCTTCTTCCACTATCCGCCGCTCGTGAAGGCGCGCGAGCTGATCGCGCAAGGAGCGATCGGGCGACCCACCGTCATCAGGATCAAGACGGTCGTAGCGAAGACGAGCACGACGTTCCAGGACAACCTCGAGCCGGAGGGCTACATCTGGCGCTTCGACAACCACAGCCCGGGCGGTCACCTCTTCGACGACATCGTGCACAAGTACGCGACCGCGTTGTGGCTCGTCCCCGAGCACGTTCGCAGCGTGCAGGCGGTCGTGCGTCGCGGCCCGCTGTTCTTCGAGGCGCCCACCGCCGCGATCTGGGAGTACGACCGCGACGACCTGCTGGGCCTGATGGAGGTGAGCTACGCGCCGAACCAGACCATCCGCAGCCGCTACTACGGCGCCGACGAGTTCTTCGAGATCCAGGGCACCGACGGGTTCATCTGGGTGACCCGCGCGACGGGCGAGATGCTGGACCTGCCGCCCGTGATGCTCTACCGACCCGACGGCACCACGGTCGGCTTCGGCAACCTCGACGCGAACTGGCTGACGGGATTCGTCCAGTCCTCGAAGCACTTCGTCGACTCGCTGCTCGACGGCGCCGTGCCCGATATGACCGGCGAGATGGCGGTCCGGGTGCTGCAGCTGTGCTTCGCGGTGTACGAGGCGTCGAACACGCGGGCCCCGGTCGATCCGGCGACCATCGAAGGAGCAGCGTCACCACCGTGGTGGCCCAAGGATCCCGACACGCTGCTCGAAGAGGCGATGGAGATCGGACGGGCCCAGGGGAAGATCTGACGGCGTCGCCGTGGCACCCGGATAACTGTCACACCCCCATGGGATGCTGGAACGGTCAGATCCCAAGCGTGTAACTTCACGCGTGTGATTCTCCGGGAGGTCCCGATGGACAAGCCTGTCACCATCGAAGCTGCGCCGAGTGTCCGGTTCGAGCCCTGTGCGGCATACGAGCACGACGCCGAGTCGCTGACCGGCTGCTGCGCGGTCTGCGGGTGGCTCCTCGACGACCACGAAGTCGCCCTGGCGGTCGTCGCCGAACTCCCCGTCCGCCGAGTGGTCGAGCGCCGGGCCTCGTAGCGCTCAGGCCGAGCGGCGCGACCCCGTCTTCTTCGCGCCCGCGGCCTTCTTGGTCGGTGTCGCCTTCTTGGCGCCCACGGCCTTCTTCTTGGCCGGGGCCCGCTTCGCAGGCACCGGTTCGGCGCCCGCGCCATCCCCCTCACCGGTCGCAGCGCCGCCCGCCTTGGCCAGGCTGGCCTCGAGCGCGGCCATGAGATCCAGCACCTTGGCCGGTTGCTCGGCGGCGGGTTGGGCCACGATGTCCTCGCCCGCGGCCTTGCGCTCGATGAGATCGAGGAGCTGCTCGCGGTACTCGTCGTGGTACTTCCCGGGCTCGAAGTCGCCCGACAGCGCCTCGATGAGCTGCCGGGCCATCTGCAACTCACGGTCGTTCACGGCGACGTCTTCACCGGGGACGCCTTCGAGGCCGTCGATACCGACCACCTCGTCGGCGTAGCGCATCGTCTCGACGCACAACACGCCGTCCACGGGCCGGATCGCGACGAGGTGCTCCTTCGAGCGGATGACGATGCGGCCGATCGCCACCTTCTGGAGGCTCGTCATGGCCTCGACGAGCAGGCGGTACGGCTTCGCGGCGTTCTTGTCCGGGATGACGTAGTAGGGCTGCTCGAAGTAGATCGGGTCGATCTCGGAGAGATCGACGAAGTCCTCGATCTCGATGGTGTGGGTGGCCGTGGGCGCGAAGGCCTTCAACTCGTCGTTCTCGACGATGACGTAGTTGCCCTTACGGATCTCGTAGCCCTTCACGATCTTGTCGTAGGGCACTTCCTCACCGGTCTGCTCGGACACGCGCTTGTACCGGATGCGGGCACCGGTGCCCTCTTCGAGCTGGTTGAAACTGACGTCGCGCGAGCGCGTCGCCGTCGTCAGCTTCACCGGAACCGTCACCAGCCCGAAGCTGATCGAACCGCTCCACACTGAGCTCGGCACTGCCAAACCTCCCGTCGGGGCCGCCCCGAACGTTCAGACCGTCCGTCCCCCGAAAATCAATCGCTCTGCCCTACTAGGTTCGCAGGTCGTGAGGCCCGGGCGCACGCAGCTGTCATGACGTCCACCGAGATCCAGGTCGACGGCCGGCGCCTCAGCCTGACGAATCTCGACAAGGTCATCTACCCCGAGGCTGGGTTCACCAAGGCCCAGGTCATCGACTATTACGCGCGCATCGCGCCGTTCATGCTCCCCCACCTCGACGGCCGGGCGCTGACCCTGGTCCGGTGCCCCGACGGCGTGGACGGCGAGCGGTTCTTCGAGAAGCGCTGCCCGCCGCACCACCCCGATTGGGTCCCCGAGGTCGGCGAGCTCAACTCGTGCGAGGCCCGCGACCTCCCGAGCCTCGTCTGGCTGGCCAACCTCGCCGCGCTCGAGCTGCACACGCTGCAGGCACGTGCCGCCGAAGCCGACCGGCCCACCGCGATCGTCTTCGACCTCGACCCGGGCCCGCCCGCCGGCGTGCTCGACTGCTGTCGCGTCGCGATCGAGCTGCGCGAAATCCTCGATGAGCTCGGGTTGGCCGCGGTGGTGAAGACGTCGGGCTCGAAGGGCCTTCACCTGTCGGTACCGCTGCACACCGACACGACCGCGGAGCACACGAAGGCCGTCGCGCACACCATCGGGCGCGTGATGGCGAAGCGGGATCCCCGACGCGTCGTCACTGAGATGCGCAAAGACCTCCGACCGGGTCGCGTCTTCGTCGATTGGAGCCAGAACGACCAGCACAAGACCACGGTGGCGCCGTACTCGTTGCGGATCCGGCCGCGACCGACGGTGTCGACGCCGGTGTCGTGGGACGAGATCGAGGAAACGCTCGACTCCCGCGACCCGGACCGGCTGACGTTCGAGACCGGCGATGTGTTGGAACGGGTGCAACGACACGGCGATCTCTACGAGGCGAATCTCACGACCGTGCAGTCGCTCCCCGCGTTCCCCGGCACCTCGTGATCGTGGTGGTTTAGCCTCCCGAGCCGTGGAGCTCACGGGAAAGGTCGCGCTCGTCACCGGCGCCAGTCGCGGTGTCGGGCGCGCCACGGCTGTCGCGCTCGCACAGGCGGGAGCGCGCGTCGCGTGCGCGGCCCGCGCCACCGACGACGCTCCCGTCGCGTTGCCGGGCACGATCGACGAGACCGTCCGCAGCATCACGGGGTCCGGCGGCGAAGCGATCGCGGTGCCGGCGAACCTGGCGATCGAGCACGACGTCGAGGCGATGGTGTCGACGACCGTCGAGCACTTCGGTCGACTCGACGTGCTGGTGAACAACGCCGCCATCACCTTTCCCGGCGATCTCGCGCTGCCGATGAAGCGCTACGACCTGATCATGGCGGTCGACCTGCGGGCGCCCCTGCTCGCGATCCGCGCCGCCGCGCCCGGCATGTGCGAACGAGGTGAGGGTGCGATCGTCAACGTGTCCTCGCTCGCGGCGCTCAACTACTTCCCGAGCCAGATGGCGTACGGGATGGCGAAGGCGGCGCTCGAGCACCTGACGATGTCGGCCGCCGCGCAGCTGCGTCCGTTCGGTGTCGCGGTCAACACCTTCCGCATCGACGTCCCGGTCGCGTCGGAAGGGTTCCTGGCCGCCATGCCGGACGTGGACCACTCCGATTGGGAACCGCCGGAGGTCGCGGCCGAAGGGATCGTCTGGATGTTGCGCCGGCCGCCCGAGTACACGGGGCACAACGCAGGGATGGCGAAGCTGCGAGCCGAGCACGGGATCATGGCCTCACGCGCGGTCAGGCGGCATGCACCCGTGGGCGCCGTCGTCCGGGAATCGCCGTTGGAGCGTTGAGCGGCGCTCGTCGCGCCTCCGTCATCGGCCCCACGTGAGCTCCTGGATGTAGACACGGACGCGGCTGATCAAGCCGTCGTCGGAGAGGTCGAACACGAGCGCCTCGGGCGTGAGCTTCGGCGCACCGTCGACGTCGACCGTCTCGCTCAGCTCCGCCACGGCGCTGTGCCCGTCGGCGCTGTACGTGATGCGCGCGACCTCCATCGAGTAGCCCGGGAGCGTGGGCATCAGGCCGGAGAGGAACGACACGTATTCGGGCTTCGACACGTACGTGTCGCCGAACGGGCCGGTGCGGACGACGTCGTCGGTGAGGCACGCGGCGAAGCCGTCCCAGTCGTGCGCGGTCATCGTCTCGAGGTAGCGGCGGACGACGTCGGCCACGCCGTGGATAGTAGAGACCTTGTGTGGTTTCACGGCACATAGCGCCGTCGAACCACACAAGGTGGGGGCGCGGCCTTCGGCGTCACACCCGTCCGGTACCGTGCCGGCAATGCGAGTTCTCTCCGAGTCGACGGGGCTCGGGGTCGAGGTGCAGGGTCTCACGCACGCCTACGGCGACCACGGCAACCGGCTGGTGGTCCTCGACGATCTCGACCTGACGCTCCCGCCGGGCGATCATCTTGCCGTCACCGGCCGGTCCGGCGCGGGGAAGACAACGCTGCTCGCGGTGCTCGGCGGCCTCGAGCCGCCCCAGGCGGGCCGGGTCGTGGTGGGCGGCATCGACCTGTTCGGTCTCGACGGCGACGCCCTCGCCGCGTACCGCCGAGACCTCGTGGGCTTCGTCTTCCAGAACTACGGCCTGCTCGGCAACCTCACCGCGCTCGAGAACATCGAGCTGGCGATGACGTTCACGGGGCGACGCGGATCGCAACGACGCGCGCGGGCCCGGGAGCTGCTCGACGCGGTGGGTCTCGCCGAGCGCGCGGGCCACCGGCCGAACGCACTCAGCGGCGGTGAGGCCCAGCGGGTCGCGATCGCCCGCGCGCTCGCCAACGGTCCCCGCCTCGTGCTCGCCGACGAACCGACGGGCAATCTCGACGACGACAACAGCGCGCGCGTGCTCGAACTGCTCACGTCGCTGCCGGTCGAGTTCGGCTGCACCCTCGTCGTCGTGACGCACAACCACACGGTCGCCGCACGCGCGCAGCGCCGCTGCGTGCTCGACCGCGGAAAGCTGCTCCCGACGCAGTGAGCTGGTTCGACGCGTCGCTCATGGCCACCCGCAGCATCGGCCGGCGCCTCGGCCGCGCCGTGCTCACGGTGCTCGCAGTCACCCTCGCGGCCGCGCTGCTCTCGGCGCTGCTGATCGTGGCCGGCACCGCGCGGACCCGCGTCCTGAGCCAGCTCTCGAAGGGCGGTCCCCTCGCAGGCATCCAGGTCGCCGCGGCCGCACCCGATCCCGGTCAGGTGGACACCGACAACCCCCGCCCGGGAACGCCCCGGCCGCTCGACGACTCCGCGGTCCGCAGGATCCGCAGCCTGTCCGGTGTCCGTTCGGTGGTCGCGCTCATCTCCACGCCCGTCAGCGTCGTGGCTCCTGTGCCGCCGGTGACGGGTCCGGGCGCGAACGGACTCACGGCGCCCGACCCGTTCACGGAGCAGATGTCCGGGTTCGACACCTCGGCGGCGGGTCAGCTGCCCATCACCGTCGTCTCGGGCCGCCTTCCCGCGCCGCATTCGCTCGTGGAGGTCGCGGTCACCCAGAACTATCTCCGGCGGCTGCAGCTCGCGAAGGCCCAGGCCTCTCGCGTCGTCGGCACCGAGCTCGAGCTGGGCGCGCCGCGTGCGTTCCCGGCCGACGACCGGGTCCGCGGTCGCTGGACCCGGACGCTCATCGTGGGGGTCGTCGCGCAGGGCGTCGCATCCGGCGACGTGATCGCGCCGGCCGAGCAGGTCCGCGCCGCGCAGGCGTGGACGGCGGCCGGTGGCGCGATCGAGGACACCTCCACGTCGCCCTACAGCGGGTTGTTCGTGGTCGCGAAGGGGATCGGCCGCGTGGGCGAGGTGCGTTCCGCGATCACGCAGATCGGCTACTCGACCGCGGCCCCGGAGAACCTGATCGCCACCGTCGAGCGGTATCTGCACGTCGTCGAGCTGGTCCTCAGCGGGATCGGACTGATCGCGCTGGTGATCGCGGCGCTGGGCATCACGAATGCACTGCTCGCCGCGGTGCGGGAGCGTCGCAACGAGATCGGTGTGCTCAAGGCGATCGGCGCGCGCGACCGCGACGTCCGCCGCATCTTCCTGATCGAGGCGACCCTGCTCGGCCTCGCCGGTGGGGCGCTCGGAACCGCGGCCGGCTTCGGGATCTCGGAGCTGATGGCCGCGGTCGTCAATCGGTACCTGCAGCAGCAGGGACTCGCCGCGGTGCACGTGGGGACGCCCGTCGCGGTCCTCGTCGGAGGAATCGCAGGTTCGGCGATCCTCGCGTTGATCGCGGGCACGGTCCCCGCGCAGCGGGCCGCGCGCCTTCCGGCCCGTCAGGCCATGGGCGAGACGTGAGCGACGTGAGACTGCACACCGCGCGCACGGGGCTCGCCGCGGCGATCGTCGCGGGCGTCGTCGCGATCACGCTCACGGGCTGCACGCGCCGTCCGAGCACGCTGCCGCGCACACGCGCCGAACCGCCGCTCGCCTACGTCGCGTTGGGGGGTGGCGAGGTCGTGGGCGACGGCACGGGGGATGCACTTCGTGACGCGTGGCCGCAGGTACTGTTCCGCACGGCGCTACCGAGGAGCGCGACGTTCGTGAACCTCGCGTCGGCGGGAGCGACCATGCAAGATGTCCTCGACCACCAGGTGCCGCTCGCTGTTTCCCTCCGTCCCAGCCTCGTGACGATCTCGGTGTTCGACGACCTGTTCCTCGACACGCCGCCCGCCGCGTTCGAGAGCACGCTGCAGACGGCCGTCCACCAGTTGCGGCGGGGCGGCAGCACACGCGTGTTGCTCGCGAACATCGGTTTGTTCGACGAGCGCCCGGGTTACCGGGCGTGCCTGCCGAACCAACCGAGTGCCGGCGTCGCGTGCGCGCTTCCCGGACCCGTGATCGATCCCGCTGCCCTCGCCGCCCGTACCGACGCGTTGGACGCGGCGATCGCCCGTGTGGCACGAGCCGAGGGCGCGACCCTCGTCGACCTGCACGCGGCCGACCTCGCGGACCGCGCCGGGGGACGTGAGGCCGCGCACTACAGCGACGGGATCACCGTGAACACCGACGGCTCACGCGCGATCGCCGGCGTCTTCGCCGCCGCGCTGGCGCATCCCTGACATGTCCCGGCCACCGCGCGACGCGCAACGACGGCGGGTCTACCTCGCGGAGACGCCGCTCGGCGGCCGGCGTCTCCCGGTGCTGGCCGATTGCGCGCAGTTCGCGGACCAGGTCGTCGGAAGCCTGTGGTGGCAGGTCCGCTTCCCGCACCTCGGCCTCGCCGACGTGCCCCGCCTGCGGCCCGGCCACGGCGCCCGGCACGCATTCTTCCGACTCGACGAGGACGGCCCGACGATCACACTCCCCCGCCGCTATCGCACGACGGGTGTGGTGTTGCACGAACTGTGCCATTGGGCGCTCGCCGACGCCTACGACCTCCCCAACCACGGCCGGACGTTCGCGCGGCTGCTCCTCGACGCGACGAACGAGTTCGGCGGCGGCCACCGGGGCGAGACGCTCGCGGCCAACTACGCGCAGCACGGGGTACACGTCGGTCGCCCGCCCCGCGTCGGCCCCGACGGGCGTCTGCGCTATGGCTGGGACGAACGTCTCCACCTCGGCAAGGGCCGTCGCATTCTCGACGTGCACCACGACGAGCGTGCGCCGGGCAACGTCGGGCCCACGTGTACGCGTGGGGCGTTCGAAGGTTGGGGGCGCAAGGGCTCCACCCTGCGCCTGCGCTTTCGCGGGGACCTGGTGACGGTTCCGGCTGCCGCAGTGTGGGACGTGCGCCCGGTACACGACGAGATCGACCTGCTCGAGGCGGTCGGCGTCGACGTCACGGCGCTGCGCGAGCGGGCGGCCGCGGGTGACGTTCCGGTACCGCCGGAGACGCGGCGCCGATAGCCTCGACGGCTCATGCACGAGGGCAGCCGCCGAGCCGTCTTCGCCGCGTTCGCCGCCAATCTGGGGATCGCCGCGTCGAAGCTCCTCGTGTTCTTCGTGACGGGCGCGGCATCGATGCTCGCGGAGGCCATCCACTCGTTCGCGGACACCGCGAACCAGGCCCTGCTGTTCCTCGGCGGTCAGCGCGCCCGACGCCCGCCGACACGGGAGCACCCGTTCGGCTTCGGCCGGGAGCGTTACTTCTGGGCGTTCGTCGTCGCCGTGATGCTCTTCAGCGTGGGCGGCCTCTTCGCTCTGTACGAGGGCGTCGACCGCATGCTGCACCCCCAGAAGGTGTCCCAGCCGGGATGGGCGCTCGCGACCCTGCTCGTCGCGATCGTCCTCGAATCGCTGTCGTTCCGTACCGGCACCGCGGAAGCCGCCAAGCTCCGTACACCGGACTCGACGTGGTGGGACTTCATCCGTCAGTCGAAGAACCCCGAGATCACCGTGATCGTGCTCGAGGACACCGCCGCGCTCGTGGGGTTGGCGTTCGCGCTCACGGGTGTCGTGCTCGCGTGGGTGACGGGGAACGACCGTTTCGACGCCGGGGGAAGCATCGCGATCGGCGCACTGCTCGTCGTCGTGGCGCTCGTGCTCGCGCGGGAGATGAAGAGCTTCCTCATCGGCGAGTCCGCCGGTGCCTGGGTGGAGCAACGGATCCGTGACGCAATCGCCACGAGCCCCGAGGTGCGCCGCGTGATCCACCTGCGCACCGTGCAGATCGGCCCCGAAGAGGTGTTCCTGGGAGCGAAGCTCGACATCGACGCGCCGTCGATCGCGGCGCTCGCGGAGGCGATCGACCGCATCGAGGAACGCGTGCGTGCCGCGGTACCCACCACGACCGTCATCTACATCGAGCCGGACCTCTACCGGGAGGCCGGCGCGAACGTCGAGCCCGATCGCGATTAGTCGCCCGAAGGCGCGGTCAGGACCTCCACGCCCGACTCGGTGACAAGGATGGTGTGCTCGAACTGCGCGGTGCGGGCACCGTCGCTCGTCACCGCGGTCCACCCGTCGTCCCAGATCTGCTCGCGGGGACTCCCCATCGTGATCATCGGCTCGATGGTGAAGACCATGCCCGGCTCGAGGATCATCGACGCGCGCGGTTCGAAATAATGGGGAACCGACGGCTCGGTATGGAACTGCTCGCCGATGCCGTGACCCACGAACGTCCGTACGACGCCGAACCGGTTCGCATGCGCGTGGGACTCGATCGCACGCCCGATGGCATTCAACGGTTCACCCGGTCGCGCCGCCGAGATGCCCGCGTCGAGACATTCCGCGGTCACGCGCACGAGCCGGCGGGACGTCGGGTCGACCTCACCGACGAGGAACGTCGCGTTCGTGTCACCGTGGACACCGTCGAGGAAGATCGTCACGTCGACGTTGACGATGTCGCCCCCCGCGAGCGGTCGGTCGTCGGGGATCCCGTGACAGATCACCTCGTTCACCGACGTGCACAACGACTTGGGATAGCCGCGGTAGTTCAGTGGGCTCGGATACCCGCCGAGCTCGATGTACTTGCCGTGCCCGATCGCGTCGAGCTCGTCGGTCGTCACACCCGGCGCAACCGCGGCGCCAACGGTCGTGAGCACCTCGGCCGCGGCCCGACCGGCCCGCCGCATGCGTTCGATCGTGTCGGGGCTCTTCACCATCGGCTCGGGCCGCCGCACCAGCGTGCCCGTACGCGCGTAGTCGGGCCGGACGATCGACTCGGGGACGCATCGCGGCGGGCTGATGGATCCCTTGCGTACGCGCGCTTCGGGGGCGCCGTGGCAGCGCTTGAACTTGCGGCCGGAGCCGCACCAGCACGCGTCGTTGGACCGGATCGCGTTCATCGCGGTGTTCCTACGAGATCCGTCGGAGCTCCTTCAGGTAGCGGCGGCCGTTCTGCACGTACGAACGTGCATTGGACAGGATCATTCCCTCGGGGTCGACGGAATCGGGGCGCACCTTCGCGGGCACGCCGAGCGCCATCGCCCGCGACGGCACCTCCATCCCGTTCGGTACGAGCGCACCCGCGCCCACGAGGGCACCGCTGCGGATCACGGCCCGGTGCAGCACGATCGAGCCCGAGCCGACCAGCGCGCCCGACTCGACGACACAGCCCTCGAGGTGGGCGAGGTGCCCGACGACGCAGTCGTCGCCGATGTCGGTCCACAGCTCGGTGGTGGCGTGGATCACGGCGCCGTCCTGGATCGATGTGCGCTCGCCGATCCTGATGCGCCCGACGTCGCCCCGGAGCACGGTCTGGGCCCAGATCGTCGTCTCGGCACCGATCGTCACCGCGCCGATGACGGTCGCGTCGGGATGCACGAAGGCACTCGGATCGATGGTCGGCTCGACGTCACCGAGCGCGTAGATGGCCATGCGGTCACGTTAGGGGGTGACGCCCAGTTCCCGCGCGTTCCCCCTACCGTGGCTCAAGTGATTCGCGTCGATGCCGAGAACATTCCTGTGACAGTCGTCACCGCGCCCGAGCCGATCGCCCTTCCGCAGTCGGACCACGGCGCAGCTCGCCTGGCGGTGCTGGGCCGGGTGAAGTGGGCGGCGACGATCGGACTCCTGCGCCGTCTCGGTCTGACCACGGGCATGCACTGCCTCGATGTCGGGTGCGGCTCCGGCTCGGTGACGCTCGCAATGGCACGTATGGTCGGGCCGACGGGCCACGTCGTGGGCTTCGACCACAACAAGTCCGTGTTGCGCTGGGCGCTCGACGCGGCGAAGCGCCAATCGGTCGACCAGGCCACCTTCTGCACCGCCGACGTGCGCGACCTGCAGGCCGAGGACCGTTACGACCTGGTGTACACGCGGCTGCTGCTCAGCCGGGTGAGCGATCCTCTCGACGCCGTGCGCCGGATGACGCGAGCGCTGCGGCCCGGCGGCCTGCTCGTCGTGGAGGACGAAGAAGTGAGCAGCCAGTTCAGCCGTCCGGTCGACGTCGCCTTCGCCCAGTACTCCGGCCTCTATGCCGAGGCGATCCGCGCCCGGGGCGGCGATCCGGAGCTCGGTCCACGCCTGCCCGGGCTGCTCGAGGAAGCCGGACTGCGCGACGTCGACCTCGACGTCCAGCAGCCCGCGTTCCGTCGCGGCGAAGGGAAGCTCCTCCCCGCGCTGACGATGGCGCACATCGGGCCCGAGGTCGTCGCCGACGGACTGACCAACCCCGGCACCGTGGACGTGCTCACGACGGCGCTCGAGGGCCTCGCACGCGACGACGCGAGCATCGTCGGGCTTCCCCGGGTCTACCAGGTCTGGGGCCGCAAGCCCTGAGGGGCGCGGGGCCCTCCCGGGCATCCGCCCAGGGCACCGCTGCGTCCGCACGCTCGGGGGGTACCCTGCGCAGGTGCTCGACACCGACACGGTTGCGTCGCACGTCGACCGGATCAACCGCGACGGCTACACGATCCTCGAAGACGTCATCGAGCCCGACCTCGTCGACGCGCTGAGCGCCGGCCTCGAACGGCTCGAGCGGCTGTACGACGTGCAGCCCGCGAACAACAGCTTCGAGGGCGACCGCACGATCCGGATCTACAACCTGCTCGCGTTCGGCGAGCTCTACGAGCGCATCCCGGTGCACCCGAACGTGCTCCCGGTCGTCGAGCGGGTCCTCGATCCGGGCTGTCTGGTCTCTTCGCTGTCCTCGATCACGATCTGCCCGGGCGAGACCGCGCAACCCATTCACGCCGACGACCAACTGATTCCGCTCGCGAAGCCGCACGTGCCCACGGTGTGCAACACGATGTGGGCGCTCACCGACTTCACCGAGGCCAACGGGGCCACGCGCGTCGTACCGGGGTCGCATCTCGCCGACCGCTCCCCCGACTACGGACACCCCTACGACAGCGTGCCCGCCGAGATGCGCAAGGGCTCGGTGCTCGTGTGGCACGGCAGCCTGTGGCACGGCGGCGGCGCGAACACCACGCAGGAGCGACGCGTCGGCATCGCGATGAACTACTGCGCCGGGTTCATCCGCCAGCAGGAGAACCAGCAGCTCGGCATCCCGCGCGAGATCAGCGCCCGCTTCTCACCACGGCTGCGCGAGCTGTGCGGCTACGGCGTCTACAACGGCCTGATCGGCCACATCAACAAGCGCAGCCCGGTCGAGCTCCTCGACGCCGTGTCCGCGGTCTCACGGGAAGACGGCGGCGACAGCCCGATGATCTGGGACTCGCTGCACTGAGAACGTCCGGTCCGTGCCGGCTCAGAACGCGCCGGTCAGTGTGACTGGCAGGTGCTTCGGGCCGTTGGCCCAGAACACGGGGACGGGCTCGCGCCGGTACTCCTCGTCGACGTGGGCGTCGTCGACGCGATCGAGGAACACCTCGAGCGCGATGCGGCCCTCGAGTCGTGCCAGTGACGCGCCCGGGCACACATGCGGGCCTCCACCGAAGGCGAGATGATCTCTCGCGCTCGGGCGGTCGAGACGGAACTGGTCCGGATCGTCGTAGGTGCCCGTGTCGCGGTTCGCCGACGCGAGACCGAAGGCCACCTTCGCGCCGGCCGGGATGGTGACGCCATCGATCGCGACGTCCCGCAGACAGTCGCGCATCAGCACGTGGATCGGCGGGTCGTGGCGCAGCGACTCCTCGACGACGGTTGGTACGAGGCCCCGTTCGGCCCGCAATCGCTCGAACAGGGCGGGTTCGGTGCACACGGTCTCGAGCATGTTGCCGATGAGGTGCCGGGTCGTCTCGTTGCCGGAGACGAGCAAGAACGCGAGCTGCGTGCGCATCTCGAGATCCGTCAGACGCTCGCCGTCGACACTGGTGTTGACGAGCCGCGTGACGAAGTCGTCGGGCGGATCGGGCGACGCCTTGCGTTCGGCGATCATCGCGTCGATGTAGGCGGCGAATTCGGGCGCGACCCCGGCCAGGCCCTCACCTTCCACGCCGTCTTCCCGGCGGTTCAGGGTCGCGTACGTGGACTGCACGACGATGTCGGACCATTCGGCGAAGCGCGCGTGATCATCCGGATCGACCCCGAGGAGATGCGCGATGACCGAGGCGGGGATCGGCGTCACGTAGTCCGCGACGAGATCGCCACGGCCGCGAGCGATGAGCCGGTCGAGCAGTTCGTTGCACAGCCGGCGGACGAAGGGCTCCACGCGGCCGATGCGATGTTGGGCGATCGCGGAGTTGATGATGCGGCGGATCTTGCCGTGACGCGGCTCCGAGATCTCGCTGATCAGCTGCTCCTCGGGAGCAACGACGACACCCGGGGCGCGGAAGCTCGCCTGGAACGTGTCGACGTTCCTGGTGGCGGCGAGGACATCGTCGTACCGGGCGAGGAAATAAGCGCCCGATGCAGTGCGCGAGACGGGGCACGCGGCTCGCAGGTCGGCCAAGACGTCGTAGGGAACGCCCGCCGTGGCGTCGAGCGGATCAGCAGCCATGCGCCGCATCCTCGCGCAACGCGACCGAGCTGAGCCTCAGGCGGTGCGGAAGTCGATCAGCGCGACGGTGTCGGAGCGGCGGTCGAGGTCGATGACGACCGGGAGGTCGAGCGCCAGTACGCCGTCCTCGTCGCCCGCCAGGTTGCCGACGAGCCGCACCCCTTCGTCCATCTCGACGACGACGATCGCGTACGGCACCGCGCCCGCGAGCGCGGGGTCGACGGCACGGTGCGTGATGGTCCAGCTGAACACGCGGCCCCGACCCGACGCCGGCTGCCAGCTCCAGTCGGTCGAGCCGCACCACGCGCACGCGAAGCGGGGAGGGTGCCGCCACGCGTCACACGCCGTGCACCGCTGGAAATGCAGACCGTCGCGGGCCGCACGCTCGTAGTACTGCGCGTTCAGCCCCGTCGCCTGGGGAACACTGCGCGCGGCGCGCATCTCGTCGTTCATCGCGCGCCGGCGTCGCGTGCGAGCACCGCGATGCTGCCGTCGCCGAAGTCGCCCCAGCCCGTGACGACACCGAGCTGTGCGTCGGGCACCTGCGCCGCTCCGGCTTCGTGACGCAGCTGCCGCACCGCTTCGACGACGTGGTTCATCCCCCACATGTGGCCCTGCGACAGCAACCCGCCGTGCGTGTTCATCGGGAGGCTCCCGCCGAGTCGCAGCCGGCCGTCGCGCGCGAACTCGCCCGCTTCGCCCCGGCCGCACAGACCGAGTGCTTCGAGCTGCAGGAGCACGACATAGGTGAAGCAGTCGTAGATCTCGAGGAAGTCGACGTCGTCGATTCGCACACCGGCCATCGCGAGCGCACGGGGCGCGGCGTCCGTCAGTCCGATGCGGAACGGATCGGCGCGGCCCGCGATGTCGTCGGCAGGATAGGGGTGACCTTCCGCAGCACCGAGGATCGCGACCGGCGGACGGGGCAGGTCGCGGGCGCGCTCCGTCGAGGTCACGACGACGGCTGCCGCGCAGTCGGTCTCCAAACAGCAGTCGTACAGACGGAAGGGTTCCGACACCCAGCGTGCGGCGAGGTAGTCGTCCATCGTGAGGGCGCGTCCCCGCATCGCCGCCCGCGGGTTGAGATGCGCATGTTCGCGGCTCAACAGCGCGATCTCTCCGGTATCGGTGTCGCGGGTCCCGTAGAGCTGCTTGTGACGGGTGCAGATCCACGCGTAGAACTGCGCCGCCGAGCGGGCGCCGTACGGCAGGTAGAAGTCGATCACCGTGTCGCCCACCGCATTGGCATCCATGCCGCGTCTCGGACGCGGTCCGCGGCTCGGACGGAAGGCCGAGTAGCCGTTCCAACCCACGACCACCAGCACGTTCGCCGCAATGCCCATCGCGACCGCGAGAGCCGCGCTCTGCAGCGCCGCGGTGGGGCTCGCTCCACCCATGTGCACGGTCGTCGAGTACGCGACCTGTTCCATCCCGAGGTTCGCCGCGAGCTCCTCGTTCGAGGTGTAGCCGGGCGGCGGGATGATCCCGTCGATGTCGCGCGGCACGAGCCCGGCGTCCGAGATCGCGTCTGCGGCGGCCTGCAGCATCAGCTCCACCGGGAGGTGGTCGGAGCCGCGCATGTAGTCGGTCTCGCCGATGCCCACCACGGCCGCCCGTCCGGAGAGGTCCATGCGTCGCAGCCTAGGAGGCGGGCCCGGCCACCGGATTGGACCGACCCGTCGGTGGGCACGAGTCAAACTGATTGCGATGAGAACGGTCATGGGGATCGACATCGGCGGCAGCGGCATCAAGGGTGCGCCCGTCGATCTCGACGAGGGGAGCCTCACCGCGGACCGGGTGCGCATCCCGACGCCCGCGGGCGCCGAACCACTCCCGGTCGCGGAGGTGGTCGCCCAGGTCGTTGCATCCTTCGACACGGACGGACCCGTCGGTTGCACGTTTCCCGCCGTCGTGGTGGACGGCATCGCGCGCACAGCGGCCAACGTCGACTCCGCATGGATCGGCACCGACGCACGCGCCCTCTTCGGCCATACCACCGGGCGCGACGTCGTCGTCATCAACGACGCGGACGCGGCGGGCGTGGCCGAGATGCGATTCGGCGCCGGGAAGGGCCACGACGGCGTGGTGGTGATGCTGACCCTGGGTACGGGGATCGGATCGGCGGTGTTCGTCGACGGACGCCTCCTGCCCAACACCGAGTTCGGGCACCTCGAGATCCGGGGGAAGAGCGCGGAGCACCGGGCATCCGACCGTGTTCGCGAGGAGCGCAACCTCAGTTGGGATCAGTGGGCCGCGCGCGTCAACGAGGTGCTGGGGCGAATCGAGGCGTTGATCAGTCCGGATCTGTTCATCCTCGGTGGCGGTGTGAGCAAGAGGAGCGACAACTTCATCCACGCCCTCTCGGCCCGAGCCGAGATCGTGCCTGCCGCCCTGCTCAACAACGCCGGTATCGTCGGTGCTGCGCTCGCAGCGACCGAGGCGCGTGCACCGAGGTGATCTCACGCAACGCACTGGAGGGCCCGACGTGACCGACACCATCGTCGAGACGCGCGACGGCAAGGTCCGCGGCATCGAGCGCGACGGCATCCACGTGTTCCGCGGGATCCCGTTCGCGGCCGCGCCGGCCGGTCCCCGCCGCTTTCGCGCACCCGAGCCCCCCACCGCGTGGACCGGGGTACGCGAGGCACTGCACGCGGGTCCGGTCGCTCCACAGCCGCCCTCGCCGCTGGAATCCCTCTTCGGCGCGCCCGCGCCAGAGTGGGACGAGGACTGTCTGAGCCTCAACGTGTGGACCCCGGGCGTCGACGACGCCAAGCGGCCCGTGATGGTGTGGATCCACGGGGGTGCGTTCGTCAACGGCAGCGGATCGACCCCGTGGTACGACGGTGCCCGGTTCGCTTCGCACGGCGACGTGGTCGCCGTCACGATCAACTACCGCCTGGGTGCGCTCGGCTTCCTGCACCTGGCGCCGTTCGGAGGCGAGCGCTTCGCCGACGCGGGAAACGCAGGGATCCTCGACCAGGTCCGCGCGCTCCGATGGGTGCGGGACAACATCGAAGCTTTCGGCGGTGACCCGAACCAGGTCACCGTGTTCGGCGAGTCGGCCGGCGGGATGAGCATCGGCACGTTGCTCGGCATGCCCGTGGCGCAGGGACTGTTCCACCGCGCGATCGTGCAGAGCGGGTCGGCGCGCTTCGTCTCCACCGCGCAGGCCGCGACCGAGATAGCGGAACGCGTGCTCGCGAAGCTGGACCTGTCGCCATCGACGGTCGGCAAGATCGAAGACCTCCCGGTCGAACAGATCCTCGACGCGCAGAGCGCGGTCTACAACGAGGAGTTCCGCCTTCGGCTCGCGTTCCAACCGGTGGTCGACGGCCTGCACATCCCCCGTCCGCCGATCGACGCGGTCGCGAGCGGCGAGATGGGGGACGTTCCGCTGTTGATCGGAACCACCGCGCACGAGATGACGCTGTTCCTCGTGCTCGACCCGTCGCTGGGCAAACTCGACGACGCCGCGCTCCGGCACCACGCGCGTGAGGTGTTCGGCGAGGGAGCCGATGCGGCGCTCGCCACGTACCTCGGGAACCGCCCCGGCGAGCCACTCGTGAACACGCTCGTCGCGATCGAGACCGACCGGTTGTTCCGCGTCCCGGCCGTTCGACTCGCGGAGGCGGAGACGAACGCCGGGCGGCCCGCGTACATGTACCTGTTCGCGTGGGAGACGCCTGCATTCGGTGGAGTGCTGCGTTCGTGTCATGCCCTCGAGCTGCCGTTCGTGTGGGACGCCCTGCACCAGGGGGGCGTGAGCGTCTTCACGGGCGAAGGGCCCGAGCGCGACGGGCTCGCACGTGACATGCACGAGCGCTGGATCGCGTTCGCCCGCACCGGCGATCCGGGCTGGGCTGCGTACGAGCACGATCATCGACCGGTCGTCGTGTTCGACGGGTCCGGAAGTCGTGTCGTCGACGACCCTGCCGGCGACGAGCGTCGCCTGTGGGACGGCATCGCCTGACAGGGAACGGAGGAGGATCCATGGTCAACTCGACGCCCGGCAATACCGGCGCGACGCCGAGCGACGGTGAGGAGCCGATCGAGGAGCTCGTCGAGGAGGCGCGCGAGGACAATCCCGACCACACGACGCGGCGCGAGGCGTACGAGCTGGAGCTCATGGAGGAGGACCGCTCCGACGAAGGCTCGCAGGTCGAGGTCGACGAAGAGAGCTGAGCGGGCCCCGCGTCGCTCTCAGGCGCTCTCGGACGGCCGGTCCGCACACCGCACACGCGCGGAGGCGCGCAACGTGCCGTCCGACTCGAGCCAGACCGAGACCTCACCGGGAGCGACGCGAGCGACGGCCACGACGACGTGCTCTCCCGGCTCGATACCGCCCCGATATTCGAGCTCGGCACGCGTGACCGACGCGTCCGGGAACGTCGTCGCGAGGAGCTCGTCGATCGGTTCCCAGTAGGCCGCGTTGTTCATGTGGCCGAGCACGTCGAAGTCGGCGGCTCTCACCGGCCATGACGAACGCGTGACGGCCGGCGATTCCGGCGGTCCGGGAAGACGAAGCTTCGGGCTGATGCGTGTGCGGCCGACGGGCACCGGATACAGCTCGAGGAACGTCGAGGGGAGCGCACGCGGGTGTCCGTCGCGGTCGACGAACACCCACAACGCGCGCGCCGTCACGTCGGATCCGCCATCGCCGCGCACGTTCGTGAGGCGTTCCGCCCAGCGTGGCCCGACACCGGTACACGACGTCTCGATCCGCACGATCTCGCCGAACGTCGGAAGACGCGCGACGTCGATCTCGATGCGGCGCACGACCCAGTTCCCGTCCCGGCCGATCCCGGCGTCGCGGACGTCGTCGTAGGCCACGTCCTGCAGGTGCCGCGCGAGCGCGGCGAGCCGCATCCGTCCGTCACGACCGGCGTCGCCGAGGCGCACGGTGACTTCGGACGTGAAGATCCGTCGTTTCACGCCGAGAGGGCGAGCCCGGCGAGGGCGTCGACGAGCGCGCATGCCGGCGGCGCGAGCTCGCCTTCGGGGATCTCCTCCCAGCGCGGCCCGAGGCCCCGCACCCGAGGCGGCAGCTCGAGCTGCACCCCGCCGCGGCGCGGGAGATTGACCGGGTTCATCGGATGGAGCCCCCGCAGACCCTCGGGGATCGACTCGACGTCGTCGATGATCGAGTAGTCGGGCAACGCGGCGCGCAGCGCTCCCGCGGTCTCCGCCGCGACGGTGCGGTTCGCGCCGCCCACGAGGAGCGTCGTCCAGTAGCCGGCCCGCCCGTAGCCGTGCAGCGAGAACACGACGTCGACGTGCGAGAGGAACCGGCGCAGGGCGGGCGACCCGGCCGGGTCGACCAGGTGCGACGGAAGATGCCAGCGGAGGTCCTCGGGCTGGCGAACCGCGTAGAGCGAGGCGCCCGCGCGTTGAGCGGCGAGCGCGGCCAGCTCGGCGGTGCGGCGCTCCAGGCTTCCGCCGTGGATCGCCATGAACCCCACCCGTGACCGCAGCTGCACGTCTTCCACGACGCCCGGAACCCGCAGCAACTCGGCGAACACGGCGTCAGGCTAGGCGCTCCATCCGGGCTCCACCGTGCCGATCCTGGACGAAATTGGCACAACAGCGGCGACCGGAAACCTTGCCGCAATCCGGTCGATACGCGAAGGTGTGGACCCCTCGTGCCGATGAGAACCGAGCACGGGTGCTGACGTCCGGTCGAGAGCTGGGGCGGCGCATCTGCGCGGCCGGACCGTCCGGGGACGGCAGGGAGGAAGAGCTGTGCAGGACCTGAAGGGGAACGGCACGCGCGCCGGCATGGTTGCCGCCGCAACCGGCCGGGGCCGGCGTGCCCGACGCGTGGTCGCCGCTGCGGTCGCGGTCTTCAGCGCCGTGTTGCTGTCGGGTTGCTTCGCGACGAGCGTCAACCCACCCCCGGGCGCGGCACCGCTGCGTTACCGCGACGCGATGTTCACTTCCAGTGTGACGAGCGACCTGGTCTACGGCAGCGCGCCCGACCTCAACAACAACCCCGTCACCCTCAAGCTCGACCTCTACCAGCCGGTCGGCGACACCGCGACGCAGCGGCCGGCGGTCGTCCTCGTGCACGGGGGCGGCTTCTCGGGTGGCGACAAGACCTGGGTGCCGTCGTCAGAGCTCGGGCCCTATTTCGCTCAGCGCGGCTACGTCGCCGTGTCGATCAACTACCGCCTGCTCGCGCCCAACGGCTGCAGCGGCGCCGGCGGCGTCACGAACGAGTGCCTCAACGCCGCGTTCGCCGCCGTCCACGACGCGCAGGCCGCGGTTCGCTGGCTCCGCGCCAACACGACGACCTACGGCATCGACACCGACCGCATCGCGATCGGCGGCGATTCGGCCGGTGCGATCACGGCGACGGGCGTCGCAGTGCTCGCGAGCCAGCCGGGGTCGAGCGGCAACCCGGGCTTTGCGTCGAACGTGCGAGCGTTCATGTCGCTGTCCGGCGGGACGCCGGGCGGCATGCTCGTCGACAGGAACAGTGCGCCCGGCATCCTGTTCAGCGGCACCGCCGACCCGATCGTGCCGTACCAGTGGTCCTTCGACACGGCGACCGCGCTGGACCGTTCAGGGGTCAGAGCGGTTCTCGAGACCTTCCAGGGTGCCCAGCACGTGCCGTGGCAGTTCGCGTCGACGATCGAGAGCCAGACGTCGAACTTCTTCTACCAGCTCCTCGACCTGGCCCACGCCGCGCACTGAGACAAGGCTTCGTCGCCGGACGCATAGCCTTCGTGCATGCGGCGTTCCCCGTCCACGCTGCTTCGCCGCGGCCTGGCGTTGGAGTACGCAACCCTCACCTGGAACGTCGCCGGTATCTTCGTGCTGGCCGTCGCAGCGATCGAAGCGCGGTCCGTCGCGCTCGCCGGCTTCGGGCTCGACTCCCTCATCGAGATCTTCGCCTCGGTCGTGGTCGTATGGGAGTTGAAGGGGACCGCCGGTGAGGAGCGGCAACGCGGGGCCGTACGGCTCATCGCCGGCGCATTCGTCACTCTCGCGGTGTACCTCTCGGCGCAGGGGGTGTACGTCCTCGCGACGGAGGCGAAGCCGCACGCCAGCCCACTCGGCATCGCGTGGACCGGCGTGACGTGCGCCGTCATGCTGGCCCTCGCGCGGGGGAAGGTCGTGACCGGTCGCGCCTTGGGGAACCCCGTCCTGCGGACGGAGGGCAAGGTCACCCTCGTGGACGCGTACCTTGCCGGCGCTGTTCTGGTCGGGCTCGTCGTGCGCGCTGGGCTCGGTTGGTGGTGGGCCGACCCGCTCGCCGGCTTCCTCGTCGTCTTCTACGCAGTGAAGGAGGCCCGCGCCGCAACCCTGTGAGGCCCTACTCGCTCGACGCGTCCTGGAGCAGCACCCGGGTCAACTGCACCCGGCCGTGCACTCCGGTCTTGCGGAACACCTGTCGAATGTGGAAGTCCACCGTGTGTCGCGACAGGAACAGCTCTTCGCCGATCTCGGCATTCGTGAGCCCGATCGCGACGAGCCGGGCAACCTCCCGTTCTCTTTCAGAGAAGCCGTTCACTCCCCACGCCATCGCCATGGTCCGCGACCTCCTCCACTTCGACACGCTCGACGCACACAGGTCGGTGTACCTCGCGGCGGGTCGCGTCATGCGGGTTCTGCGCAGGAATCCGACGGACTACGGGCGCGCGTAGGAAGGCCGCCGCGATGGGCGCGCGCCAGGACGCGCAACGAGTCGGTACGGCCGCTGTTGTGTCAGGTCCGGACCGAGGAATGCGTCGTCCGCGTCGTGCGGTTCTAGCCGTTCCTCGGCACTTCGCGGAACGCCTTGCCGCGGTAGGGGTCGGGCTCCTTGGGCAGGCCGAGCACGCGCTCGCCGATGATGTTCTTCTGGATCTCGTCGGTGCCGCCGTAGATCGACGGTGCCGGGCTGAACAGCGCCATGTCCTGCACCGCTCCCCCGCCGGGCGTGTCGGGACCCATCACCGTGCCGTAGGCGCCGAGGAGCTCCAAGCCCACCTCGCGCGACAAGCGGGTGATCTTGCTCATCATCAGCTTGGCGGTGTTCGCCTCGGCGCCGGGGCCGCGACCCGCGGCGCGCGCCGCCTTCGTCCGCAACGCCGTCATCCGGCCGATCTCGTTCAGCGTGTAGAGCTCGGCGAGGTGCTGACGGACGATGGGGTCGTGGTTGCGCCCGAGGTCCTTGGCGAGCTGCTGGAAGATCTGCCCGCTGCGGGCCGAGCCGACGTCGGCTCCGGCCCCGCCCCCGCGCGGTCCGGGGCCCGCGAGGTCGCCGACCCGCCGTTCGAGAAAGCCCGCCTTCTTGCCCGGGAACGCGCCGCCGAGCGCGCCGGAACCACCGCTTCCGAGGCCGGCCCGCTCGTTCGCGAGCGTGGTGTTCGCGACGGCCCAACCGCCGTTGAGCTCGCCGATGCGCGCCGCGTCCGGCACGCGCGCGTCCGTGAAGAACACCTCGCTGAACAGCGCGCGCCCCGTCATCTCACGAAGCGGCCGCACTTCGATGCCGGGCTGGTCCATCGGGATCGCGAAGTAGGTGATGCCTTGGTGCTTCGGCGCCTCCCAGTCGGTGCGGGCCACCAGCATGCCGAGCTCGGCGAGCTGTCCGCCGGAGGTCCAGACCTTCTGCCCGTTCACGACCCACTCCTCGCCGTCCCGCTCGGCCCGCGTCTGCAGACCCGCGAGGTCGGAGCCCGCGCCCGGCTCACTGAACAGCTGGCACCACGCTTCCTGACCGTTGACGATCGGCTTCAGGTAGCGCCGTTTCTGCTCGTCCGTGCCGTGGGCCAGGATCGTCGGGCCCGCGAGCAGGATGCCGAGGCCCGACGGAGGTCCGACCGCACCCGCCGCCGCCAGCTCGCGCATGACGACCTGGGCCAGGTCGCGCGGCAACCCACGTCCGTACCACTCCTCGGGCCACGTCGGAACGGCCCATCCCGAGCTCGCGAGTCGCTCCCACCACGCTGCGAGCGTGAGATCGGGATCCCAGTTCTCCTCGATCCACGTCCGCACCTCCTGGCGCACCAGGTCTGCAGTCAAGATCGCCACGGTTCCTTCCCCCTTCGTTGTCGCCACGCCGGTCAGTCGAGGAGCTCCAGAACCTTCTCCGACGGACGGGCGATGACGGCACGTTCGCCGTGGAACACCACCGGACGCTGCATCAGCTCAGGATGTTCGAGCAGCAGATCGACGACCTGCTCGCGGGACTGGTAGCCGGCCGGGTCGAGACCGAGCGCCTTGAACCGATCGTCCTTGCGGACGAGCTCGGCGGGCGGGTCCGGTATGTGGTCGAGGATCCGCTCGAGCGTGGCGCGGTCGGGCGGCGCCTTCAGGTACTCGACGACGTCGGTCTCGACGCCGCGGTCGCGAAGGATGTCGAGCGCCCCTCGGGACTTGCTGCACACCGGGTTGTGGTACACGAGCACGTTCGCCATGCGGTCAGGGTATGCCCTCACGATCCCAGCTGGTCCACACGGGCACGGAGCTCGTCGACGTCTGCCCGCAGCGCCGAAAGCTCCCGACGGAGTTCGTCGACGTCCGATGGAGCGGCCGCGTCGGGCGCGGCGGTCACCGAAGGAGCAGCCTCCGGCCCGCCGAGACGATGCGCGTACCTGGGTTCCTTGCGGCCAGGTTCGCGCTCGAGTCGCTGCACGAGCGGCTCGTCGCGATCTGCGAGACCTTCGAGCGTCACTCCCACCTCCTCGAGCGACCCGAACGCGTACAGACGCTCGGTGCGGGCCTTGAGCTCTCCCACCGTCTGCGGGCCGCGCAGCATGAGCACGCACAGGACCGCGAGCTGGGGTTCTCCGAGCCCCAGCTCCTCGTCGAAGAGCTGCCAGTACTTGATCACACGACTCCCTGCGGTGACGCCCCGGCGAACGAGATGCCGTTCACGCAAGCGGTCGAGCGACGCTTCGATCGCCGGCTCGTCATAGCTCACGATGGGATCACGGTTCGTCGTCTGGTTGCAGGCGCTGCGCAAGCCGTTGAGGCTCAGCGGATAGGTGTCGGGGACGGTCCGTTGCTTCTCGATGAGGCAACCGAGCACTCGGAGTTCCTCGGCAGTGAGGTCCATGCGCCGAGACTATGTGTCGAGCCGGAGGTCCGGTTGCGTCACCGCGCGCTCGAGGCGTCGGAGATACTCGTGACGGGCGACGTCGACGGCACCGAGTGAGCAGAGATGCGGTGTTGTCCACTGCACGTCGAGGAGCGTGCCGCCTCCACTGCGCAGCCGTTCCACCAACCCGACGAGCGCGACCTTCGACGCGTCGGTCGCGCGGTGGAACATCGACTCACCGGCGAACAGTGCGCCCACCGCGACGCCGTAGAGACCGCCGACCATCTCGCCGTCGCGCCACGTCTCGACGCTGTGAGCCCACCCGAGCCGGTGCAGCTGCGTGTACGTGGCGACGAAACCCTCATCGATCCAGCCTGCGGGTCGTCGAGGATCCGCGCACGCACGCACGACTTCCGCGAACGCTCTGTCGACGGTCACGGTGTAAAGGCCGCAGGAGCGGCGCAACGAGCGACTCACGCGCAAGCCGTCGAGCGGGATGATTCCCCGAGGGTCCGGCGACCACCATCCGAGCGGACCGTGCCGGGACACGCGCATCGGGAACAGCCCGTCGCGATACGCCGCGAGCACTGTTCCGGGTTCGAGATCGGCTCCGACCGCGACGAGATCGTCGGGCGCGCTCGACGGGTCGGGCAGCGACCAGCGCGAAGGCGGGGGCTCGACTGCCACGGCGCGAGCATCGCATGATGACCGAGCAACGGGAGGCTTGGTGATCCTGGACACGATCGTCTGCGTGGAATGCGGTGGAGAAGCACGCGTGCTGCGTCGCGACGATCCGGAAAACCCCTACGAGGTGGGCGACGTCGTCGCCTACAGATGCGTCGACTGCCTCGAGCGCTTCGACGTCGTGCTCACCGGCGAGGACGTCGACGGATACGCGTCGTAACCCGCGTCAGCGGGGACGAACGCGCTCGACGCCCGGCGACGTGGGCGCGAGCGGACCGCGACTGCGCGCCGAGAGGCGCACCGGCGCGCGGCGCCCGCGCGGCACGCGCGGCGGCTCCGCCTTCGTCGACACCGCGAAGAACCCGAGCAGCATCAACAACAGAGCGAGCGCTCCGCCCACGGCGAGCACCATCAACTCGGCCACCCCGACTCACCCCCCAGGCCCGCCATGCAGGCCGGCCGCCGTAAGTTACCCGCTCCTCGTACACGCACCAAGGTCGAAAACGAACTTCCGCGCTCAGCTCACGGTCAGCGGGGCCGGCAGCGCCGTCTCGCCCACGAGCCAGCGGTCGACCGCTGCCGCGCACGAACGTCCTTCCGCGATCGCCCACACGATGAGGCTCTGACCGCGACCCATGTCGCCGCACACGAAGACGCCGTCGACGTTCGTGGCCCACGACTCGTCGCGTGCCACGTTGCCACGCCCGTCGAGCTCGACGCCGAGCTGATCGAGAAGCCCGCCGCGCTCCGGTCCGACGAATCCCATCGCCAGCAAGACCAGTTCGCACGGGAGCTCGAAATCGGTGCCCTCGATCTTGCGGAACGTCATACGACCGTCGACGACGACCTGCTCCACCTCGTGTGCCCGCAGAGCTCGCACGTGACCGGCCTCGTCACCGAGGAAGCATTCGGTGTTGACCGAGAACACCCGCTCGCAGCCTTCCTCATGAGCCGACGACGTACGGAACATCAACGGCCACGTCGGCCACGGGGTGCTCTCCGCGCGCTGGTCGGGAGGCCTGGGCATGATCTCGAACTGGTGCACGGAGACCGCGCCCTGGCGGATTGCGGTGCCGAGGCAGTCCGCGCCCGTGTCCCCCCCACCGATGATGACGACGCGCCTGCCGTCCGCGGTGATGGGCGCGTCCGTGATGTCACCTTCCTGTACGCGGTTCGCCCCCGGCAGGTACTCCATCGCCTGATGGACGCCCGCGAGCTCACGACCGGGCACCGGCAGGTCGCGCCATTGTGTGGCACCGCCCGCGAGCACGATCGCGTGGAACTCACGCCGCAGGTCTTCGACCGTCACGTCGACACCCACGTTCGCGTTCACACGGAACTCGGTTCCCTCGGCGCGCATCTGGTCGAGCCGCCGATCGAGGAACCGCTTCTCCATCTTGAACTCGGGGATGCCGTAACGAAGGAGACCGCCGAGGCGATCGGCTCGCTCGAACACCACCACCGTGTGGCCGGCCCGCGTGAGCTGCTGCGCCGCGGCGAGCCCCGCCGGACCCGACCCGACGACTGCGACACGACGCCCCGTCTTCACACTCGGCGGCTGGGGTGCCACCCAGCCTTCGTCCCACGCGCGGTCGACGATCGAGACCTCCACCTGCTTGATCGTGACGGCCTCCTCGTTGATTCCCAACACGCACGCGGCCTCGCACGGCGCGGGGCACAGACGACCGGTGAACTCGGGAAAGTTGTTCGTCGCGTGCAGACGCTCACTCGCCTCGTGCCAGTCGTCGCGGTACACGAGGTCGTTCCACTCCGGGATCAGGTTCCCGAGCGGGCAGCCGCTGTGACAGAACGGGATGCCGCAATCCATGCACCGCGCGGCCTGCGTCTGGAGGTTCTCGGCCGGGAAGGGCTCGTAGACCTCGCGCCAGTCACGGATACGAAGCTCGACCGGGCGCCGCAACGGCTGCTCCCGCTCGTACTTCATGAACCCCGTAGCCTCCCCCATGTCTTCTCGCTCACTCCCTCGCTGCAGGGCATCGGTCTATGCCCTGCAGCGCACGCGTCGTTCGTTCGCTGGCGAGCTTGCTGCGCTCCTCCGTCGCTCCGCTCACCGCGCAGCAAGCGCGTGTGCTCCCGTCGCTAACCATGGGCCGCTGTCATGACGGCTTCGTCGACCGAGAGGCCGCGCTCTTCGGCGAGGCGGGCGGCTTCGAGGACGCGCTTGTAGTCGGACGGCATCACCTTCGCGAAGCGTTCGACCTCACGGTCCCAGTTCGCGAGCAAGGCCTCGGCGACCGTCGAACCCGTCTCGGCCGCGTGTCGACGCACGACATCACGCAACCAGTCGATGTCGTCCTCGTCGAGCGGGTCGAGGTCGACCATCTCGCGGTTCAGCCGGGTGTAGAAGTCGCCGCGTTCGTCGTAGACGTACGCGATACCGCCGGACATCCCGGCGCCGAAGTTGCGTCCGGTCGGCCCGAGCACCACCACCCGCCCTCCGGTCATGTACTCACAACCGTGATCGCCGACACCCTCGACGACGGCCGTCGCGCCGGAATTGCGAACGCAGAACCGCTCACCCACGACACCGCGGAAGAACGCCTCGCCGCTCGTCGCGCCATACAACACGACGTTGCCGGCGATGATGTTCTCCTCGGCGAGGAACTGCGACTCCTTCGGCGGATACACCACGAGCCGTCCACCGGAGAGGCCTTTGCCGGTGTAGTCGTTGGTGTCGCCCTCGAGCCGTAGCGTGATGCCGCGGGGTACGAAGGCACCGAAGCTCTGGCCGGCCGAGCCGGTGAACTTCACCTGGATCGTGTCGTCGGGCAGGCCCTCGCCGCCAAAGCGCCTCGTCAGCTCGTAGCCGAGCATCGTTCCGACCGTACGGTTCACGTTGCGGATCGGCAGCTCGAGCGACACCGGCTGTCCGTCGTCGAGGGCGCCTTCGCACAGCTGGATCAGCGTGTTGTCGAGCGCGCGGTCGAGACCGTGATCCTGGCTCTTCGTGCAGGAGCGGTCCTGCGCGGGGTCGTAGTCGGGCACGTGCAGGATCGGCGTGAGATCGAGCCCCGACGCCTTCCAGTGGTCGATCGCCGTGCGCGTGTCCAGCACCTCGGCATGTCCGACCGCCTCGGCCACGCTGCGGAAGCCGAGCTGTGCCAGCAGCTCGCGCACCTCTTCCGCGACGAACTCGAAGAAGTTGACGACGAACTCGGGCTTGCCGCTGAACTTCTTGCGCAGCTCCGGGTTCTGCGTCGCGATGCCAACCGGACACGTGTCGAGGTGACACACGCGCATCATCACGCAACCGCTCACCACCAACGGTGCCGTCGCGAAACCGAACTCCTCGGCGCCGAGCAACGCGGCGATGACGACGTCGCGACCCGTCTTCAGCTGACCGTCGGTCTGCACCACGATGCGATCGCGCAGACCGTTGATCAGCAACGTCTGCTGCGTCTCGGCCAGACCCAACTCCCAGGGTGCGCCTGCGTGCTTGATCGACGTGAGCGGCGACGCACCTGTGCCGCCGTCGTGACCCGAGA
The DNA here is from genome assembly GCA_964548555.1 of uncultured Burkholderiales bacterium. Lineage (GTDB taxonomy): Bacteria > Actinomycetota > Acidimicrobiia > IMCC26256 > JAMXLJ01 > JAMXLJ01. Next base: position 3,144 of record CAZJSY010000010.1, on the reverse strand, counting down.
TGAGCACGACGTCGGCGTGCGCCTTCGCGACGCCCGCCGCGACCGTGCCGACGCCGACCTCGGCGACGAGCTTCACGTGCACGCGCGCCCGCGGGTTGGCGTTCTTGAGGTCGTGGATGAGCTGCTTGAGATCCTCGATCGAGTAGATGTCGTGGTGCGGCGGCGGGCTGATCAGGCCGACTCCGGGAGTGGAGTGCCGCGTCTTGGCGATCCACGGATACACCTTGTGGCCCGGGAGCTGGCCGCCCTCACCCGGCTTCGCACCCTGCGCCATCTTGATCTGCAGGTCGTCGGCGTTGACGAGGTACTCGCTCGTCACACCGAAGCGGCCCGACGCGACCTGCTTCACGGCCGAACGCCGCAGATCCCCGTTGGGATCGGGCTCGAAGCGGTCGGCGTCTTCTCCGCCCTCACCGGTATTCGACTTGCCGCCGAGGCGGTTCATCGCGATGGCGAGCGTCTCGTGCGCCTCTTTCGAGATGGAGCCGTAGCTCATCGCTCCCGTCGAGAAGCGCTTCACGATCTCGGACACCGGCTCGACCTCGTCGATCGGCACCGGCGGACGTACGCCCGTTCTCAGATCGAACAGACCTCGCAACGTCGCGAGCTGCTTCGACTGCGAGTCGACGAGGCGGCTGTATTCCTTGAAGATCTCGTACCGCTTCGTGCGCGTCGCGTGTTGCAGGCGGAACACCGTGTCGGGGTTGAACAGGTGGTATTCGCCCTCACGACGCCACTGGTACTCGCCCCCCACCTCGAGCTCGCGGTGCGCCCGCTCCTCGGGACGCGTCGGAAACGCCTGCGCGTGCCGGGCCGAGACCTCCGCCGCGAGCACGTCGAGGCCGACACCCCCGAGCCGGCTGGTCGTGCCCGTGAAGTACTCCTCGACGACTTCGGCGCCGAGACCGATCGCCTCGAATACCTGGGCACCCGTGTACGACGCGACCGTCGAGATACCCATCTTCGACATCACCTTGAGCAGACCCTTGCCCGCAGCCTTGATGTAGTTCTTCACGGCGCGGTGGTGCGTGATGCCCTGCAGATGGCCCTCGCGGATGAGGTCGGCAAGCGACTCGAACACGAGCCAGGGGCTCACCGCCGACGCGCCGAACCCGATCAGGAGCGCGATGTGGTGTACCTCCCGCGCGTCGCCGGCCTCCACGACGAGACCGACGCGGGTGCGCGACTTCTCGCGGATCAGATGGTGATGGACGGCCGACGTGACGAGCAGTGAAGGGATCGGGGCCAGCTCGGCCGTCGCGTACCGGTCGGACAGGATCACGAGATTCGCACCACCGGCGATCGCGTCGCTGACTTGCCGGCTGATGCGCTCGATCGCGCGCCGCAACGCGTCCCCACCACCGAGCACCGGATAGAGCGCATCGACCGTCACCGGCCGGAAGTCGGATCGACCGTCACCGTCGACGTCCTCGTCGATGTAACGCAGCTTTGCGAGGTCGGTGTCGGCGAGCACGGGATGTGAGAGCACGATCTGACGGCAGCTCCCGGGTCCCGGCGACAGCAGGTTGGCCTCCGGGCCGATGGTCTGACGCAACGACGTGACGAGCTCTTCGCGGATCGCGTCGAGCGGCGGGTTCGTCACCTGCGCGAACAGCTGTTGGAAGTAGTCGAAGAGCATGCGCGGGCGGCTCGACAGCGCTGCGATGGGCGTGTCACTGCCCATCGACCCGATCGCCTCGGCGCCCGTCCGGGCCATGGGCGCGATGAGCAGACGCAGCTCCTCGAGCGTGTAGCCGTGGAGGCGCTGGTGCAGAACCGCGGAGGAGTGCACCGGCGTGAGCGTGGTGCGCGGCGGGAGATCGTGCAGCTTCACGAGGCCGGCGTCGGTCCACTCCTGGTACGGACGCGCGGCCGCGAGCTCCGCCTTGATCTCGTCGTCGTCGACGATCCGACCCTTCGCGGTGTCGACGAGGAACATGCGGCCGGGCTCGAGACGACCCTTCTTCACCACGCTCGCAGGATCGACATCGAGCACACCGACCTCGGAGGCCATGATGACCAGATCGTCGGAGGTCACCCAGAACCGCGATGGACGAAGGCCGTTGCGGTCGAGCACCGCGCCGATCACGGTTCCGTCGGTGAACGCGATCGACGCCGGACCGTCCCACGGCTCCATGACCGACGCGTGGAATCGGTAGAACGCGCGCTTGGCGGGGTCCATCGAGGTGTGGTTCTCCCACGCCTCCGGGATCATCATCAGCACCGCGTGCGGAAGCGTTCGTCCGCCGAGATGGAGAAGCTCGAGCGCCTCGTCGAAGCTCGCCGAGTCACTTGCGTCGGGAGTACAGACCGGCGTGATGCGCGAGAGATCACCAGGGAACAGATCGCTCTCGAGCAGTGCCTCGCGCGCACGCATCCAGTTGCGGTTGCCCTTGAGCGTGTTGATCTCGCCGTTGTGCGCGACATAGCGGTAGGGGTGTGCCAGCGGCCACGACGGGAACGTGTTGGTGGAGAAGCGTGAGTGCACGAGCGCGAGGGCGGTCTCCATGCGCTCGTCGGCCAGGTCGCAGTAGAACTCCGGCAGCTGACCCGAGGTGAGCATGCCCTTGTAGACGAGTGTGCGCGACGACAGGCTCGGGAAATAGACGTTGGCTTCGTGCTCGACGCGCTTGCGCAGCACGAACACCCGTCGCTCGAGGTCGAGACCGGACCAGGCCTCGTCGCCGTCGGGCCCGGCGACGAACAGTTGCCGGAACGACGGCGCGACACGCGCCGCGCTCGAGCCGATCATCGAGTCGTCGACGGGGACCTCGCGCCAGCCGAGCACGCGCAGGCTTTCCTCGTCCGCGAGGCGCTCGACGACCGCGGCCGCCTTGCCGGCCTCCTCGGGATCGGCGGGCAGGAACGCGATACCCGTGGCGTAACGACCGGCGGGCGGGAGATCGAAACCTGCGACTGCCCGCAGGAACCGGTCGGGCACCTGGAGCAGCAGACCGGCGCCGTCACCGGTGTTCTTCTCCGCTCCCGACGCGCCCCGGTGCTCGAGGTTGCACAGCGCCCGGACGCCCTGCTGCACGATCGTGTGACTGGACCGACCCTTGAGATCGACGACGAACGCGACGCCGCAGGCGTCGTGCTCGAAGGCGGGGTCGTAGAGACCCTGGGCGTCAGGACGGCCGATCG
>CAZJSY010000009.1:42200-50375 GCA_964548555.1 uncultured Burkholderiales bacterium | reverse complement strand
TGACTCGCTAGCTTCGCACGATGATCGTCGTGGTGGCTGCGCTCAAAGGAGGGGTCGGAAAGACGACCACCTCGGTGTACCTGTCGGCGGTTGCGGCTGCGGCCCGCCGCTCGGTCACGCTGGTCGATGCCGACCCGCAGGCCAGCGCAGCCGATTGGATCGAAAACGCCGGTGACGAGCACCTGGAGCACGTCCAGCTCGTCGAGGCACCGACCGACCGGCTCCTCGCCAAGGCGCTCGACCGGTTCGAAGACGACGAGGTCGCCGTCGTCGACACCGCGCCCGGCAACGAACGACTGCTCGCCAAGGCGGTCGCGTCGGCGGACAGCGTCGTCCTGCCGACCCGCATCGGCGGCGTCGAGACCTCGCGGGTCGAGGCCGTGCTCGAGATGGTGCCGGCCAAGACGCCGGTCGGTTTGGTGATCTGTTCTGCCCGCACCTACACGCGCGACTACCAGGAAGGTGTCGCGGCATGGGCAGAAGCCGGCGTGTCCGTCTGGGGCACGGTTCCCGAGCGGGTCGCGATCGCGGCCGGCCCCGAAGGGTGGCTCTCGCCCGAGGGTCTCGACGTTTACCGCGCGGTGTGGCGACGCTCACTCCGAGCAGCCCGCGACGGATAACCGGCGCGGGGTTGGAGTAACCGAAGCGCCGTCCCGACCCGGCGCCAGACGGTCATCGTCGAGGTGTGTTATCGGGCGACGCGCGGCGCTTTCTCATTGCCTGCGCCGTGCCGTGGCCGGTGTCGTCGAGAGAGCATCAACGTGCATGCTCGATCGTGGCGAACAGTGCGGCGTACTTCTCGAGGTGACGGTCCCCGAGGAACTCCGTGTGCGCCCGGTCGTGTCCGGCCTTCCCCAGTTGCGTGGCGAGTGGCGGATCGTTCAGCAGTCGGTTCACAGCTCCGCCGAACGCCCCGAGGTCCTGCGGGTCGGCGACGAGGAACCCGGTCTCGCCATCGATGATCTGATCGGTGATCCCGCCCACACGAGAGCCGACAACGGGCCGGCTCTTCCACATCGCCTCGGTGACGGTGAGTGCGAAGCCCTCGGCGAGACTCTTCTGCACGACGACGGTCGCGTGCCGCTGGAGCGCGTTGACGATGATCGCGGCCTCGTCGGGGTCGTGCATCGGTACGCATCCGAGATGGACCCGGGATCTCGCTGCGTGGGGAAGATCGCGCCAGGTCTCGATGCACTCGACGAGCACTTCGGCAGCCTCGGGGTCGTCGGCGACCCCGTGCACGGCCGGCCCGAGGAGCACGAGGTGGGCAGGCGCCGCTCCGTCGACCTGCTCCACGAAGCCGCGCATCACACCGACCGGATCCTTGATGCGGTCCCAACGTGACGCCTGCATCACGAGTGGTGCGTCCGGCGGAGGTGGCGGACCGGTTTGCAGAATGTCGACACGGTGGTCGACGCGACAGGGCGAGCCGTCCCGGCGCACGAACGTCGTGCGGGGCGCAGTTGCATCGCCGGCAAGGACGCCCGTGTAGACGAGGATCTGGCGCACGAGGTCGGGTGGCAGGTCTTCGTTCTTCGTCGAGAACGGGTCGATGGACGGGTGGATGACGTGGAGTCGCTCCTCCGGTATCCAGCCGGGAGCGAACGCGGCGCGCGAGAAAACGAACGCGTCGACGGCGTCATTCAGATAGGGCGCGATGAACTCCCACCCGCGATCAGCGTACGCATTCGGTGTGTCGCGGCCGATGTGGCAACGCCAGACCACCGTTGCACCAGCCCGTCGCATGGCAGCGGCCAAGCCGGCGGTCTGGGGATCGTGCAGCATGACGACATCTCCCGGCCGGACGATGCTCTCGATCTCGTCGGCGTTTGCGGCCAGGGCAGCCTCGTAGACGCTGCGTTCGGCCGGGCCCAACGGGCCGTCATCACCGCGAACCCCGTAGATGAAGTTGTGAATCCGTTTCGTGATCGCGAAGAACTCCGGGTCGCAACGAATCACCCACCACTGCGCGTCGATGCCCACACCGCGCCCATACGCGAGAAGGTTCTGCAAGAGCTCGGCAACGCCGCCGCCCTTTGCCGTGGAGTTGACACAGAGGACGCGTCGATCGGAGAGGAGTGCCCGTGCCTGCTCCGCCGTCTGTTCGAATCCGCCAGCCCGTTCGGGTCCGATGAGGAGCTCCAAGCGGGCCGGATCGAGCGCATCGACATGAACCTGCTCGAGATGGCCCATGAGCTGCTCCCCGTCGTGTCGCCGGCCGGCGCATACCAGCCATGTAAACCAAGGTTGATCCCGTGGCGTACACACCGACAGGGCCGGAAGTCCTCACCGAGGCGGACGGTCGAACGTCGCGATGATGCGCTTGCCCCATACGCGCTGCGCATGTGTCCGGTTGGGGACCTGCGGCAACGGTGCAACCGACCCTTCGCCTCTGCTGCGCCGCAACCGCCGCGCGGTCTACTCAACGTACGGATGGGCTCGGGAGGGTCCGAATGTTCAGGCACGCAAGCAACGACGACATCAGCGAAGGAAGCGCGGAGACGAGCCGGCCGCGCGCCGAGCCGCCGTACGGCGCGGTGCGGATCCATGCGAGGACCGCAGCGGAGCTGATGGCGCGTGTCGAGTCCCGTCACGGTCTCGTATTGCTCCAAGGCGGGAACCGCCGGCGCCGCGGCCGCGCCCGGCCGAGGTTGACGCTCGTGCCTGATCTCCCGGTGCAGCGCAAAGCCTCCGTCCCCGAGCACGTAGTGGGACACGACGGCTCAGGCGACCTGTGAGGCGACGCGCACCGTCAGCTCCGACGGGACGACGACGCCGGGGCCGGCGTCGAAGTGAATCCGAACCTCCTCGTCCGCCAGTTCGACGTGGTGAACCAGCCGGGCTTCGTCGCCCTCGGCCAGCACAGTGTCGCCGCGAACGAGAGCACCGGCCGGGATCCGGCTGCGGCACCGGACAGCGTCGGCGTCGAGGCCGGTGACTGCGTCGTCGAGGAAGTGCATCAACTCGTTCAGTCGCTTCGACATCGTGCCTCCCCCAGCTCGACTCTCCCGGCGTACTCACCGAACCGCTACGACCGAGCATGCCGACGAGCGAGCGGACGGGGGAGGGCACAACCGCCGTATTGCCGCGCCACGGAGGTCCTCGAATTGCGGGACCAAAGGACTCCGTTCACCGCTGGAGGTGTTGCGCGGGGCCGCCGGCGGCCCTGAGCAGGGGCCTACTTGGTGACCTGGAGGTCGAGCCTCATGCCGGCGCGGTAGTGACCGGGCAGGTTGCACAGTGCGACGTAGTGCCCGGGTGCGAGTCGCACGGTCAGGAGTTGGCTCTTGTTCGGCGCGAGCGCGTCACCGCTGTCGAGCACCTTGTGGAGCTGAGGGTCGTCCTCGACGACGTTGCCCTCGTTGTCGACCGGTAGCGCGTTCGCTCGCAGCGATGTACGGAAGACCAGGAGCTCGTGGCCCTGGGCGCCCGCGTTGACCAGTCGAAGCTCCTCGGTGCCCGCCTTCATCGTCACCGGCATTCGCAGCCCGTAATCGATGGCGGTCACCTTCGTCCGCGACGTCGGCGCGAAGAAGATCACGGCCACGACGATCGCCGCGACGGCAGCAAGGATCACGCCGCCAACGGTCAGGACGACCGACTTCACGCCGCGGAATTGCTCACGCAGGTCCGGACGGACCGGCGATGGTCGACGGAACGGCAGTTGTCCGGGGTCCTGCTGGGGCTCCAGGGTCACCGTCATGGTCCTGACTCCGATGCTCGTCGGTCTACAGGTACGCGCGGAGGTAGAACGCCCATTCCCGCTCGGGGCCGCGTAGTCGGCGGCCGGTGATCGCGAAGGGTTCGACCGCAAGCCAACGATCACGCTGCGTCAGGATCCACGGTTCGGGGTCGAACCGCTCGCGAAAGTTCGCCGCGTCGGGGTCGAGATGGTGCAGCGTGCCGCGCACCAGCACCGACCAGCCGACCTCCCGTACGAGGTCGATGCCGTCGATCTCGAACGCCACGTACATGGGTGCCCGGTCGATCACGTTGTCGGGCCGCGTCCGCAAGGCGATCCAACGGCGCTCGCCGGTCTCGACGAGTCGATAGTTCACCGGCACCACGACCGGCGCCTGCTCGAAGTCCGGGACCACCGCGATCCGCCCCACCGACGCTTCGCGCAGGTGTTGCACGCACGCCGTGAGCGGGAGGTCCTCCAGCCACGTCTCACGCGACGCCGCGCTGCTCATCGCCCGGCCTTCGCTGCGAGCGCATCTTTGACCGCGGCGGTGAACTTGCTCATGGTCCACGGAAACGGCACCAGCCGGCAGCCCTCCAGCAGTTCGGCGTGACGCCTGGTGTCCGCCGGCCACACGGGCACGACCAGAGGTGTGTCGGGGTACGACGCGCGCAATCCGCGCAGAATCGAGCGACCGTATTCGGTGTCGAGTCCCAGCCCCGTGACGACGACATCGGCGTCGGCCGCCTTCGGGCACGGCTCGCCCCGTGCGACGGGGCAGGGCTCGCCCGTGCACATCGGGCCACCACACACCGTCACGTCGCAGAAGAAGAGCGCCTGTGCGTCCTTGATGAGGTAATGCCACGGGTGCGGCGGCGCCTCGACGAGCACCCGTGGTCGTCGCCCCTCGGTCTTGGTCGGTTCGCTCATCACGCCCCCCTTCCGACTTCGGACGAGCCGTCTTCTGTCCCACAGTGATCGGAGAGCGATGGGCGTGACAGGGCACAAGGTCACGAGGTGCGGGGACATTTTGCGACACCAAGGCCGCGCGACCGCTTCGTCGTGTGACCGATGCTCCGGGCGAACCTGGGACGTTCGACCCTGTCTCGTCGCGGTCCTGCCGTTCATCGTGAGTGGTGCGGGCCGCTCGCGACTCCGCACTCGAACAGGAGAGGGATGGACATGCGCATCGAGAGCGCCAGCATCGGAATGGTGACGACCCGGCCTGTCGTCGTCATCGACGAGGACGCGACCCTGCGGGAATTGGCTGTGCTCCTGGACCGTGAAGGTATCGGTGTGGCGCTCGTGCCGGGGGCGCATTCGACCGTGATCGTGTCGGAGCGTGACGTCGTGCGTGCGCTGGCCGAGGGCGCCAACCCGGATCGTGAGCGCGTCGGCAACGTCGCGACACTGGACGTGGAGGTGGTCGACGCCCGGGAGCCAATCATGGCCGCCGCGCAGAAGATGCTCCGCGACGAGATCCGCCATCTCCCTGTGGTTCGTAACGGCAAGGTCGTCGGTGTTGCGTCGGTGAGGGACGTGTTGAGCGCGCTGGTGACGAACGGATCCGAAACGGGCGCGTGATGAGCCTCACCGACCATCGCAACGAGTCGCCGCGCATGGTGCCCGGCGCGGCCCGTTTCGAATGTGTCGACGGCAACGAGGCCGCAGCGCGGGTCGCGTATGCGCTGAGCGAGGTCATCGCGATCTACCCGATCACGCCGGCGTCTCCGATGGCCGAACATGCCGACGACTGGGCCGCTGCAGGTCGGCCGAATCTCTGGGGCGCCACGCCGGAGGTGGTGGAGATGCAGTCGGAGGCAGGAGCCGCCGGCGCGCTCCACGGTGCCCTTCAACAGGGCGCGCTGGCGACCACCTTCACCGCCTCGCAGGGACTGCTCCTCATGGTCCCCAACATGTTCAAGATCGCGGGCGAGCTCACGCCGGCGGTGGTGCACGTCGCGGCGCGTACGGTGGCGACCCACGCGTTGTCGATCTTCGGAGACCACAGCGACGTGATGCACGCCCGCACGACGGGCTGGGCGATGTTGGCGGCCGGTTCGGTGCAGGAGGCGCACGACTTCGCCTTGATCGCACACGCGGCGACATTGCGATCACGGGTGCCGTTCGTGCACTTCTTCGACGGGTTCCGGACCTCGCACGAGATCGACAAGATCGCGGTGTTGAGCGAGGAGGATCTGCGCGCGCTCGTGCGCGACGACGACGTCATGGCGCAACGTGCCCGCGGGTTGACCCCGGAGGCACCCGTCGTTCGTGGCACCGCGCAGAATCCCGACGTCTTCTTCCAGGGGAGGGAAGCCGCGAACCCGTTCCACCTCGCGGTGCCCGCGATCGTCGAGCAGGTGATGGACGAGCTGGCCGACCGTACGGGTCGTCGGTACGGGCTCGTCGAGTACCACGGCGCGATCGATGCCGAGCGCGTCATCGTGGTGATGGGATCGGTTGCGGGCGCGGTCGAGGAGACGGTCGACGCGCTCACCGCGGCAGGCGAGCGCGTCGGCATGGTACGACTCCGCCTGTTCCATCCGTTCCCCGCGCGCGAGCTCGTGGCGGCGTTGCCTCCCACCGTCCGGGCCGTGGCGGTGCTCGACCGTACGAAGGAGCCGGGCGCGGTCGGCGAGCCGCTGTACCTCGAGGTGGTCGCCGCGATCGCCGAGGCGATGGACGCCGACGATCCTCCGTTCGGCGTTGCGCCCCGGATCATCGGCGGGCGTTACGGGCTGTCGTCGAAGGAGGTGTCGCCTTCGATGATCAAGCCCGTCCTCGACGAGCTGGAGAGCCGCCGCCCGAAGCGCCACTTCACCATCGGGATCCACGACGACGTGACGCATACGAGCCTGCCCATGGACCGCGCATTCCGCCCGCCGCGGCCGGCAGGCGAGGTGCAAGCCGTGTTCCTCGGTCTCGGGTCCGACGGCACTGTCGGAGCCAACAAGTCCTCGGTGAAGATCATCGGCGAGAGCACGGACCTGTGGGCGCAGGGCTACTTCGTCTACGACTCGAAGAAGTCGGGCTCGGTGACCGTCTCACACCTGCGGTTCGGCCCCGAGCCGATCCGGTCTACCTATCTCATCGACGACGCCGACTTCGTCGCGTGCCACCAATTCGGGCTGCTCGACAAGGTCAAGGTGCTCGACTACGCCAAGCCGGGTGCCACGTTCCTGCTGAACAGCCCGTTCGCCGCGAGCGAGGTGTGGGACCGGCTACCGCGCCGAGTGCAGGAGCAGATCGTCCACAAACGATTGGCGTTCTGGGTGATCGACGCGGACGCGGTCGCGCGCGACGCCGGCATGGGCAACCGGATCAACACCATCATGCAGCCCTGCTTCTTCGCGCTCGCGGGCGTGCTCCCGGCCGGCGAGGCCATCGCCAGGATCAAGGCGTCGGTCGAGCAGAGCTATGGCGGGCGTGGCCACACGATCGTGGAGCGCAACTTCCGCGCGATCGACCAGGCGCTCGAGCGGCTCGTTCGGGTCACCGTGCCCACGAGCGTTGCGGGTGCGACCGTGGTCGCGCCCAGCGTTCCCGACGACGCCCCCGACTTCGTGCAGCGGGTCACCGCGCTGCTCATGAGCGGCGACGGCGACCTCCTCCCGGTGAGCGCGCTACCGGTCGACGGGACGTTCCCGAGCGGCACCGCACGGTACGAGAAGCGGTCGATCGCCAAGGAGCTCCCGATCTGGGATCCGGACATCTGCATCGACTGCGGCAAGTGCACGATCGTGTGTCCACACGCGGCCATCCGGATGAAGGTCTTCCCTCCCGAAGCGGTTGAGCACGCGCCGGCGGAGTTCCGGAGCAAGGAGTTCCGGTCCAAGGACCTACCTGGCCACTGGCTCACGATCCAGGTTGCGCCCGACGACTGCACGGGCTGCGGGGTGTGCGTCGACGTGTGCCCCGCCAAGAGCAGGACCGACGTGCGGCACAAGGCCATCGACATGGCAACGGTGCGCGACCATCGCGACATCGAGCGCCGCAGGTGGGACTACTTCCAGGCGATCCCGCCGCTCGACCGCGCACTGCTGCCTCACGACTCGGTGAAGGGCTCCCAGGTGCTCGAGCCACTCTTCGAGTTCTCCGGTGCGTGCGCAGGATGCGGGGAGACGCCGTACCTGAAGCTCGTCACACAACTCTTCGGTGACCGCATGGTGGTCGCCAACGCGACCGGTTGCTCGTCGATCTACGGCGGCAACCTGCCCACCACACCGTGGGCCGCCGATGCAGAGGGCCGCGGCCCCGCATGGAACAACTCGCTGTTCGAGGACAACGCGGAGTTCGGTTACGGGATGCGGCTCGCGCTCGACACGCACCTCGAAGCGGCCCGAGCGCTCCTCGCGCGCCTCGCTGGGCGCGTCGGACCGGAGCTCGCACGCGACATCCTCGACAGCCCGCAGGACAGCGAGTCGGAGGTCGCGGCGCAGCGGGCCCGCGTGCGCCTGCTGCGGACCCGACTCGCGCAGGACGACGGTGAG
>CAZJSY010000009.1:19412-42100 GCA_964548555.1 uncultured Burkholderiales bacterium | reverse complement strand
TCGTGCGCCGCGGCGTGTGGATCGTCGGCGGCGACGGCTGGGCCTACGACATCGGCTTCGGCGGTCTGGACCATGTGCTGTCGACCGGACGCGACGTCAACATTCTCGTCCTCGACACCGAGGTCTACTCGAACACCGGTGGGCAAGCCTCGAAGTCGACCCAGCGGGGCGCCGTGGCCAAGTTCGCCGCGGCGGGGAAGGCGACGGCGAAGAAGGATCTCGGCGCGATCGCGCGCGCCTACGGCAACGTCTACGTGGCACAGATCTCGATGGGCGCCAACGAGCTGCAGGCCACGAAGGCGCTCCTCGAGGCCGACGCGTGGCCGGGACCGTCGCTCGTCATCGCGTACAGCACGTGCATCGCGCACGGTATCGACATGTCGAAGTCGATGAGCCACCAGAAGGACGCCGTGAAGAGCGGATACTGGCCGCTCTACCGCTTCCACCCCAGCGAGGTCGACGACGGCACGCCGTTCAAGCTCGACTCGCACAAACCGTCGATCCCGGTTCGCGACTTCGTGGCAACCGAGACGCGGTTCGCGGTTCTCGAACGTACGCAACCCGAACGCGCGGCCCGGCTCTCCGCGCTCGCCCAGGCCGACGTCGACGAGCGTTGGCGTTACTACGAGCAACTGGCGGGCATGCACCGAACCGTGCCTCACGTGCCGGCGCCGGACGTGCAGCCGGAGGTCGAAAGCGACGCGGGGTACCGCTACGCGGAGGAGAGCCCCGGATGATCGATCTGAACACTCGCTATCTGGGCCTGCCGCTTCGATCGCCGATCGTCGCATCCGCGTCCCCCCTCAACGGTGACCTGGCGTCCGTGCACCTCGTCGAGGAGGCGGGCGCGGGTGCCATCGTGCTGCCGTCGCTGTTCGAGGAGGAGATCGTTCACGAGGAGGTGGAGCTCGCGGGCGCACTCGAGGCCGGCGCGGAGCAGTTCGGCGAGGCCGTCGACTACTTCCCGGCGGTCCCCGGCATGGCGTACGCCGGCGAGCGATACCTCGCGACGCTCGAGCACATCAAGGCCCGGTCGTCGGTGCCGGTGATCGGGAGTCTCAACGCGACGTCGACGGGCGGGTGGGTCAGGTACGCCACGTTGATCGAGCAGGCGGGCGCGGATGCGCTGGAGTTGAACCTCTACCACGTGGCCGCCGACCCTCGTCGCACCGCGGCCGACATCGAGGCCGACCACCTGGAGGTCGTCCACGCGGTGCGCGACAAGGTCGGTATCCCGCTGGCCGTGAAGCTCAGCCCCTACTACTCCGCGATGGCGAACTTCGCCGCGCGTGTGTCAAGCGCGGGCGCCGACGCCCTCGTGTTGTTCAACCGGTTCTACCAACCCGATCTCGATCTCGAGTCGCTCGACGTCGTTCCTCGGGTCGAGCTCAGTCATCCGTCGGAGCTGCGGCTGCCGATGCGTTGGATCGCGATTCTGCGAGCCCAGCTCGGAGCGCATGTCGGGCTCGCGGCCACGTCGGGTGTCCACTCGGGGGCCGACGTCGTGAAGGCGCTCATGGTGGGTGCCGATGTGGCGATGATGACCTCGGCCGTGCTCCGCGAAGGGCCGATCGCCATCGCGAGGGCCGAGGCCGAGCTGCGCGCCTGGATGCACGAGCACGGTTACGACTCCGTGGCGCAATTATGGGGGAGTATCAGTCAGGCCACCGCCGGCGATCCCTCGGCGTTCGAACGGGCGAACTACGTGAAGACGCTGCGTTCGTGGACGGCGCCCACCGCACTCCGGTCGTGATGACGGTCGCCGCCCGATCGACAGCGTTCGACGGGCGCGTCGCATTGACCCTGTCCGAGGCGGCGGCGAGACCCGCGGCGCAGGTGTCGGAACGGCTCGGCGTCGGATCCGACGGGCTGCCGGGGGAGGAAGTCGAACGGCGACGAGCAGCGTTCGGACCCAACCTGATCGCGGTGCACCGTGTGCAGCCGTGGGCGGTGCTGAAGACCCAGCTTCGCAGCGCGCTTCTCCTGCTGCTGTTCGTCACGGCGACGATCTCGTTCGCCGTGGGTGACCGCACCGACGCGGTCATCATCACGGCGATCCTGGCGCTGTCGGTGGGTCTCGGCTTCGTGAACGAGTATCGGGCCGCGCTGGCGGCGTACGCCCTCCACACCGAGATCCGACATGAAGTCGTCGTGCGGCGCGATGGCCACCTGCAATCCGTCGATGTCGCCGACCTCGTTCCCGGCGACCTCGTTCGGGTGTCGTTGGGTTGCATCGTGCCGGCCGATCTGCGACTCCTCTCGGTGAACTCCCTGGAGTGTGACGAGTCGATGCTGACCGGCGAGTCGCTCCCGGTGGAGAAGGACCCGACAGCCGTCGCTTCGCGGACTCCGCTCGCAGAGATGACGTCGTGCGCCTTCATGGGCACCGTCGTGAGGGGAGGTGAGGCTGAGGGGATCGTGGTCGCCACCGGCTCCCGCACCGAGTTCGGTCGCATCGCAGCCGGGCTCGGCGTGCGGCAGGAAGAGACGGAGTTCCAGGCGGGTCTGCGGCGGTTCTCGATTCTGCTCGCGCAGGTCGCGGGCGCGCTCACGACGTCGATCTTCGCGGTGAACCTGGTACTCGGGCGGCCGTTGCTCGAGTCGTTGCTCTTCTCGCTGGCGATCGCGGTCGGGATCACGCCGCAGCTGTTGCCGGCGGTCGTGACGACGAGCCTGGCGACGGGGTCGCGTCGCCTCGCCCGCCAGCGGGTTCTGGTCAAACGGCTCGTGTGCATCGAAGATCTCGGCAACATCGAAATCCTGTTGACCGACAAGACAGGCACCCTCACCCGGGGTGAGATCAGCTTCGAGCGCGCCCTCGACGTGGCGGGTGAACCGAGCGATGAGGTGCTGCGAGTCGGACTGTTGTGTACCGACGTCACGTTCGAGGACCACGACGCGGTGAGCGGCAACGCGCTCGACCTGGCGCTGGTGCGCGCGCCGGCATCGAAGGCGTATCGAGCGCGTCCGGTGCGGCGCCTCGCAGCGGTTCCGTTCGACCATGAGCGGCGCATGTCGTCGGTGGTGGTCCAAGACCTGACGCTCGGACGAATCCTCGTGACGAAGGGCGCGCCGGAAAGTGTGTTTGCCTGCTGTACGGGTGTGCCGGAGACCGCGCGACGGGTGCTCGATCGGGAGTTCGCCGAGGGAAGTCGGGTGGTCGCGGTGGCTACTCGTCCGTTCGAGGATCATGCAGCGGTCACGACCGCGGACGAGCACGACCTCACCCTTGCCGGGTTCCTCGTGTTCCTCGACGAGCCCAAGGCGGACGCGGCGGACTCACTCCAGCGGCTCGCCGCCCTCGGCATCGCGGTCAAGGTGGTGACCGGAGACAACGCGACAGTGGCCGAGAAGATCTGCCGCGATCTGGGACTCGACGTGCGCGGCACCCTCACGGGTTCGGAGATCGAGGCGCTCGACGACGCGACGCTCGAGCAGCGGGTGCGCGAGACGACCATCTTCGCCCGGGTCAGCCCGGAAGACAAAGCCCGCCTGATCCGGGCTCACCGGGCCGCCGACCGCGATGTCGCGTATCTCGGCGATGGCGTGAACGACGCGATCGCGCTCCACGCAGCCGACGTGGGGATCTCCGTCGACTCGGGAACCGATGTGGCCAAGGATGCCGCGGACGTGGTCCTCCTCGACAAGGACCTGGGAGTGCTCGCGCGGGGTGTCGGCGAAGGTCGGCGCACGTTCGCGAACACGATCAAGTACGTGCTCATGGGCACGTCGTCGAACTTCGGGAACATGTTCAGCGCGGCAACTGCGTCGGCGTTTCTCTCGTTCCTCCCGATGCTGCCGAGCCAGATCCTGCTCAACAACCTCTTGTACGACACGAGTCAGATGACGATCCCTACCGACACCACCGATCCGGAGATGCTCGCTCGGCCGTCGCATTGGGACGTCCGTTTCATTCGGCGATTCATGTTCGTCTTCGGCCCGATCAGCTCGTTGTTCGACTTCGCCACCTTCGCTCTCATGCTCGGCGTATTCCACGCGGGTGCTCCGCTGTTCCGTTCGGGCTGGTTCGTCGAGTCGCTCGCCACCCAGACGCTCGTGGTGTTCGTGATCCGCACCCGTCGCGTGCCGTTCTGGAAGAGCCGTCCGAGCCGGCCGCTGTTCTGGGCGGTCCTGGGCGTCATCGCGGTCGGAGCCGTCGTCCCGTACTCCCCGCTGGCGAATTCGCTCGGCTTCCGCCCGCTCCCGTGGCTGTTCTTCAGCGCGCTGGCCGCCATGGTCGCGATCTATCTGTTCCTCGTCGAGGTCACCAAGAGGCGCTTCTTCGAACACCTTCCCGCACCCTCCCGGCCACGCCGAACCCGGCATCTGCGGCATCGACGTCACGTGTACCGACGTGCACGGCGCTGGGTGCGCTACGAAACCACGGATCGCTGAGTCATCTCGGGCGGAGGGTCACCGCGCTGGGATCAGGTCACCGTGCGGCAGTCGAGACCGTGTGCGTCGTGGAGCCGGGGTAGAAGACCGTCTCCTTGCCGTCGTCCCAGCGCACGACGTAGTGCTGTACGTCACCGGCGCTGCGGATCTCCAGGATCTCGCCCTTCCGCGGCGGCTCACCCGCGTGGATGCTGTCGACCACGATCTCGTCTCCGGGGCGTACGTGCATGGCGCACCACCTCTCTGGTTCGCGGAATTCGCTTCCTCAACATCGTTGACCGGCCGCGCACCGCGGTTGCAGTGCCGTCCGCCCGAATGAAGAGGGACGTAAGTCCCGCGAGCGTTTGCTACGAGCCGTGGACCCTCACACCGCGGCCTTCGTGCTGCTCGATGGTTTGCACCGCTTCTTCGAGAAGCGTGTGCGCGAGATCCGACAGCGCGCGTGACACGGCGAGCTCCTCGCCGACCGTCGGCAGCTCGGGATCGGACGGGTTTCGTCGAGCGCGGCCCCAGCCACCGAGGCTCCGATCGGGTCCGGTAAGGGTCGCCTTCGCCTCGGTCTCGTCCGCCGATTCCTCGATCGTGATCTCGACGGTCCAGACCTTCTCCTGGGTTCCAGATCTCATGGCTCCTCCCGTTGCGGGCTGCGGTCATCCCCTCAGATACAGATAGAAGACGGTGCATCCGTCGGTCTCGGTCGCGTCGATGTCGTGCTCGACACCCACCGGCACGTGCACATACGAGCCGGGCGTGACCGCGCTCTTGAGAATGGTCGCACTGCCGTCGAGCACCCACATGTGGTGGTGGTTCGCCCGATGAGCGTGGGAGCCGAGCCGATGGCCTCCCTCGACGGTCAGAACGCCGGCCATGGAGGTGTCCGTACGCCACAGGATCCGGTGAGCGACGCCTTGAAGATGGCCAAGGGGTTCGAGCGGTAGCGCGGCGATGGCATCCGGCGTCAGCACCACCGGTACGAAACTCTTGGTCTGCACGGTCTCACCTCACAGAATTGGCACGCCTGCCGGTGTTCGTTCGACAGGCACCGAACCGATTGAACGCCGAAGGTGCGAGGCGGGCCAGTGCCGAAGGTCCCAGGAACGCGGCTTCGGCGCAGGCGCGAGCTCCGACCCGACAGCGGGCGCGTCGGTGCGCATTACGATTGCCTGATCACGCCGAACGATCGTCGCGCGGGTCGAGATCATCTCGGCGAAGTGATCGGGCTCATGCTGAAGCTCGGGGTGATCGCGTTCGGCGGCCCGGCGGTGCACGTCGCGATGCTGCGCGACGAGGTTGTACGCCGGCGGCACTGGCTCCCCGACGGCGAGTTCCTCGATCTCTTCGGGGCGGTCAGCGTGCTGCCGGGGCCCAGCTCGACACAGCTCGCAATCGTGCTCAGCTACCGCCGAGCCGGATGGCGGGGATTGCTGCTCGGCGGCGCGTGCTTCATCGCACCCGCGATGACGATCGTGCTCGGCTTGGCGTGGGCGTACGTACGCTACGGGTCGACACCGACCGGCGGTGGCGTGCTGTACGGAGTTCGCCCCGTGGTGACCGCCGTCGTCGCCGTCGCGCTGTGGGAGCTCGCACGCTCTGCGCTGAAACGGCGATGGCTCGTGACGGTGGGCGCCGGGGCCATCGCTGCATACTTTGCCGGTATCAACCCGCTGATCATCCTTGCCTGCGCCGCGCTCGTGGTCATGAGCGTGGACAACAGGCATCGGTTCCGTCGCACGCCGCTCGTCGTTCCGCTCGTCGTCGGTGCGCTCGCTGTGAACATTGCGAGGCGGCCGAGTGTCGTGCGGGTGGCGCTCGAGTTCCTCAAGCTCGGTGCCGTCGTCTTCGGCAGCGGCTACGTGTTGCTCGCGTTCCTGCGCGGTGATCTCGTCCATCAGCTCCATTGGCTCACCACGCGCCAGCTCCTCGACGCGGTCGCGGCCGGGCAGGTCACGCCCGGGCCGGTGTTCACGACCGCGACCTTCATCGGCTACGTCATCGGCGGTGTCCCGGCCGCGCTCGTCGCGACGGCGGGCATCTTCGCCCCATCGTTCGTCATGGTGTGGCTGCTCGCGCCGCTCGTCGGCCGCATACGCGATTCGCCCTGGACGAGCGCGGCACTCGACGGCGTCGTCATCGGCGCGCTCGGTCTCATGGCCGGCGTCACCGTCGATCTCGGCCGCACTGCGATAGGCGATCCCCTGACGGCTGTGCTCGCGCTCGCGAGCCTTGCCGTGCTCGTCCGATGGCATCCGAACTCTGCCTGGCTCGTCTTCGCCGGCGCCGCCGCCGGGATCGCGCACTCGATGCTGTGACCTCGCGCGGGGACCTCTACGAGCTGCCGTCATCACGGGATGGTGGCCGTGCGGGGATCGCTGCCGGTCCACACCGGCCGAAGCTCGGGCGGCAGGACGGCGGTCACGTCCTCGGCCTCTTCGGGTACGACCGTAGAGAATGCGCGTAGCACCGCGCGTGTCGCGTCCAATGCCTGGTTTGGCGGCAGCTCCACCGTCGCGCTCGAGACCCTGGCCACGAGCTCGTTCAGGGTGTGTGGCAATGGAAGGTCATGCAGGCGGGTCGGTGGCCTGAACAGCTCCCTGACGTCGGCTGGCAGGTGCGCGGCGACGTGGCGGCGCTCGCCTTCGGGCAGCCGTTCGGCGAAGGTCCCGAGCACAGCGCGGACGACCGCGGGCGCGGCAATCGCCGGGACGCCCGACGCCTCGGCGGCATCGAGGAGCCGCGTCAGCACCCCTGACTCGTGTGTGGCCCGCGCGCCGTCCGACGGCCGCGTGTCGCCTCGGCCCAGCCCGATATGGAGATATGACTCGACGCCCACGACTCCTGAGACACGCGCGACCGCATGCTGCAGTTCGTCGACTTGGTCTTCGGTCGCGACGGCACCGTGCAGCAAGGCAACGTGGTCCTGGACCATGACATGGATACGGGGCACGTCGAGCCGCTTCTCGACGGCTCCGATCGACGAGCGGATGCGGTCGGCAAGGATGTCATCGGAGACGTCCGCCGCCGGTGCTCGGCCGGTCAGTTGGTACGCAACGCCGCGAAGCTTCCCGCTGCCGAAGCGGAGTGCTCGAGCGAGTCGATCCACCCCGGCGCCAACCACCTTGCGTACCTGTCGTCCGGGGAGTCCCGGGAACAGCGTGCCCGACATTGCCCCTCCCAAGGTCGTGAGCTTTCTGATGCTCGATGACACGGGTGTCCTCGCCTTCTGCCGCAACCTCTGACTCACTCCTCGTATGTAGCTGCGTGCGGAGGGGGGCAGCTAGGGCCGAACGGCCCGTTCGCCCCGTCAGATCGTGGCCGAGCGTCCATCTGTCGCTGCGGCCTCCAATGGGTCCTTGTGCCCTACCCGTCCCACAATCCCCGGCGCACCCTGGTCATGACGTCGAGGTGCTGCGCGTCGAGGAGCCAGGGGAGTGACCGACATGTCGGGCGTGGCCTACAAGACGCAGCTCGTGCAAGGTGATCCGGCGACGGAGCTTCTCCGAATCGCGGACGCGCTCGACGCGTACGTCGTGGTCGTCGGGGCGCGCAAGCGTGCGGTGCTGCAGGATCTCATCATCGGCGGCACGGCTCACAAGCTCGTGAACCGGGCGAGCCGGCCGGTTGTCCTCGTCCCGCCGTCGCTCTCGGCTTGAGTTGCGTGGACACCCGATGCAATCCGCAGAGCCGCACCGCGGCGCGTCGTTTCGGGTCGCTGTACGCCCACGGCTTCGCGCGTTTGGCGGCATGCGTACCGAGGGTGCGTGTGGCCGACCCCACGTTCAACGCAGCGGAGACGTTGACGCTGGCGCGTGAGGCGGCCGCGCAGCATGTTGCGCTCGTGGTGTTTCCCGAGCTCGGGCTGTCGGCCTACACCGATGACGACCTGTTCCAGCAGGATGCGCTGGAGGCCGCCGTGATGCAGGCGCTCGACCGCGTCATCGGCGAGAGCGCGGGAATGGCGCCCGTGATCGTCGTCGGCGGGCCGCTTCGGACGCAGCAGCGGCTCTTCAACGCGGCGTTCGTCATCCACCGGGGACAGGTGCTCGGTGTGGTGCCGAAGAGCTACGTCCCGAACTACCGCGAGTTCTACGAGAAGCGCCAGTTCAGCGCGGCGCGCGATGCATGCTGCGACGCCGTCGATCTGTTCGGCGCGAAGGTTCCCTTCGGCGCCGACCTGGTGTTCGCGGCCCTCGACCTTCCCGGCTTCGCGCTCCATGTCGAGGTGTGCGAAGACCTCTGGGTGCCGATCCCGCCCAGCACGTACGCGGCGCTCGCCGGAGCGACCGTGCTCGTCAATCTGTCCGCCAGCGACATCACGGTCGGCAAGGCCGACTACCGCCGGCTGTTGTGCGCGTCGCACTCCGCCCGGTCGGTCGCGGCATGCGTGTACGTCGCCGCAGGATCCGGTGAGTCCACGACCGATCTCGCGTGGGACGGCCAAGCGCTCGTGTACGAGAACGGGAACCGCCTCGCCGAGAGCCGGCGGTTCGCCGAAGATGCGCAGCTCGTCATGGCCGACGTGGACCTCGACCGCCTCGTGCAGGACCGCATGCGCATGACGAGCTACGTCGACTGCGCTCAGGACCATCGGCAACGGCTCGCCGCGATGCGGCGGATCGACTTCGATCTCGGGGTGACGGGCACCAACGTCCCGCTGCAGCGCACGGTCGACCGGTTTCCCTACGTACCTGCGGATCCGGGCGAGCGCGACGCGCGGTGTGCCGAGGTGTACCGAATCCAGGTGCAGGGGCTCGTCACCCGGCTGCGCGCGACGGGCATCGACAAGGTCGTGATCGGCGTCTCGGGCGGCCTCGATTCGACACAGGCCCTGATCGTTGCAGCCCGCAGCATGGACGAGTTGGGGCTGCCACGCCTGAACGTGCTCGGGTACACGATGCCCGGTTTCGCAACGAGCGACGCCACGTTGAGGAACGCGTGCCGACTCATGGGCGCGCTCGGCGTGACCGCACACGAGCTCGACATCCGCCCTTCGGCGACGCAGATGCTGCGCGACCTCGATCACCCCGCGGCGCGCGGTGAGCCGGTCTACGACATCACCTACGAGAACGTGCAGGCGGGGGAACGCACCTCGCACTTGTTCAGGCTGGCGAACAAGGCCGGAGCGCTGGTGCTCGGCACAGGAGACCTCAGCGAGCTCGCGCTCGGCTGGTGCACCTACGGCGTCGGCGACCACATGTCGCACTACAACGTGAACGCCTCCGTTCCCAAGACACTGATCCAGTTCCTCATCCGTTGGGTCGCCGACACGAACCAGCTCGGGACAGAGGCCGGCGACGTGCTGCGTTCCGTGCTCGGCACGACGATCTCCCCCGAGCTCGTACCTTCCGCCGGCTCCGATGCGCACGAGCCTGGTCAGCGCAGCGAGGCCGTCATCGGTCCGTACGAGCTCCAGGACTTCTTCCTCTACTACGTCTCACGGTTCGGCTACCGGCCGAGTAAGGTCGCGTTCCTCGCGTACCACGCCTGGCACGACCGCGAGGTCGGCAGCTGGCCCGACCTCACCCCGCGCGATTCCCACAACGAATACGGCCTCGACGCGATCAAGAAGTGGATGAAGGTATTCCTCGAGCGCTTCTTCGCCAACCAGTTCAAACGCTCCGCCGTGCCCAACGGCCCGAAGGTCGGTTCGGGCGGTTCCTTGTCACCGCGAGGCGATTGGCGAGCGCCGAGCGACGCATCCGCCACCGTCTGGCTCGACGAGCTCGAGCACAACGTCCCCGAAGAATTCGTGTGAACGCGGACCTTCGGCGGCGTCGACCCGCCGTCCCGAGGTCAGCTCTCGAGCGGTTCCGGCGGACGGAGCACCAGCACCGGCACGGTCGCGCGCGCCACGACGGCCATCGTCGTGCTCCCGAGCACGAACCGTGCGAATCCGCCGCGAGCGTGCGTCACCATCGCGACAAGTGATGCGGGGTCGTCGGCTGCGTCGACGATTGCGGCGGCCACATCGGAGGATTGGACGAAGGAGCACCGCGCCGGGACGCCGGTTCCGGATGCGACGGCGGCGAGTGCGGGTCGGTCCAGGATCTCGCCTTCCATGAGTTGACGCGCTCGCACCGCCGGGTCGGTATGGGCAACCTCGATGACGTGCAGCTCGGCGCGAAGCGGTCGTGCCAGCGCAGCCGCGACCGTCACGATGTCGTGCGAGTCGGGCAGCCCGTCGACGCACGTGACGACCTCGTGCACCGGCTGCAGCGCCTCCGGGTGAACCTTCGGACCGACGAGCACGAACGGCACGTGTACGCGGCGCAGCACGTCCTGCGCGACGCTGCCGAGGACACCCAGGGCGACGCCGTGGCGCGCGTGCGTGGCCATGCACACGACCGAACCGGGCTTGATGCTCTCGACCATCGCTCCGACGGCCGAGACCGGCTCGTCGCGGATGATCACGAGCGAGGGCTGCTCGATTCCGGCGGCGGCAGCGGCGTCGCGCAGTTCGTCCGCGATCTCCTCGAGGGCCTCGCCGTACCGAACCGCCAGCAGCTCCACCGGGACGCCGAGACCGGCGGCCAGCAACCGGGCCGGCACCAATGCCCGCTGCGCGAATTTCGAGCCGTCGAGCGGCACAACGATCCGCTCGAGGTCGACGGATCGATCGGCCATCACGCGGACCGTTGCTGGAGCTTCGGGGTTCGGCTCAGCTGTGCGGCTCGGGCCTGTTGCCCGCGGCGCTGCTGCACGATGCCGGTGAGCGTCATCCCCAGCCCACGGGTGCGGCCGTCGCGGCGCAGGTACTCGAGGAACTCGTTCGTCGTCATCTCCACCCCCTGTTCCGTCTCAGAATGACGCCGAGCCGCAGCCGGCACGAGGGACGGAAGTCCCGACCTGGCGTGACCGAAGGACGCTGATGTTCAGTGGTGCCGGGCGCGGCCCCGTCTACGGCTCGACATCAGCGTGTGCGGAAGAGACGGCCACCGCTCGGCGCAGCAGCGCGACGGAACGCGCGCCGGCTTCCGATACGGGATCGAGCCCGTCTTCGCGTGACATGCGGTGGAGCGCATGCGTCAGCAATCGCACGTCTCCGCCCGCCAGGTTCACGAGCTGGTCCACGACCGCAGTGTCGTTCGACGACGGGCGCAGCCCCGCGCGGAGCGCTCGGACCGTGATCCGCGCGACAACGGACGTTTCCGTGGTGTCGCGTCGCGTCGACCGCGCGGCAAGCCCGAAGAGGTGCAGCTGCGTGCGGCGGTCCCGGCGCCGGGTGACTCCATGATGCTTCTCCGTCGTGGGTGACATCAGCCGTTCCCCTCGACGGCGGGCGTGGTGCCGAGCAGCTCCAGCGCGGTGATCCGGTACCGGAAGAACCTCCTCCTCGGCCAGCGCTCGGTTCCGTAACACCACCCGGCGCACCCTTCGCTCGGAATCGAGACACCGTCGAACGTCCGGTATCCCGTCACCTCGCCACCGAACGGATACATGCCCCAATTGCCGGTGCCGTCGGGATCACCCCAACGGTCCACGACGAAGGACAGGATGCGACCGTTGGCATCCAGCGTCATGTGCAGCTCGACCGGCACGTCGGCGACCAGGAACGAGGCCGCGATGTGGTGCTCGTCCCGACTCGACCACTTCACGCCGAAGCGCGGAAGGAGCGCGGTCGGCAACCAGACCGCCTCGGCTCCGGCGCGCCCAGCGGCACTCCGCGTGACGTCGGGACCGTTCGCCCGCACGACCGGGATGACGCCGGCGAGCTTCCACTCCATCGCGCCGCCGTCATCGGTGAGCCGGTCCGCGCCCGACAGCAGCCACGCGGCCCGGGCACTCCACACGAAGCCGCGATGCGGGCTGAGCACCTCGCGCGCGTGGAACGGAAGCCAGCGTCCAACCTTGATGCGGCCCCGCATCCTCATCGCGGACGAACGCGACAGGGGCGTGCCGGGCCTGATCGCCACGGCGAGGTGACGCTTCGCGGGCTCCGGCAGGCCGTCGAGCTCACCGACCGTGAATCCCGCGTCCGCGGCCGGCTCGACGAGGGCGGCTTCGGTCGCGGAGAGCGTCTTCATGGCGCGTGCGTGACGAGCACCGGGCACCGCGCGAGGCCGACGACGCCCATCGTCACGCTGCCGAGCGCGACGCGACCAAGTCCCGCGCGTGCGTGACTGGCCATGGCGACCATCGTCACGTCGAGCTCGTCCGCGAGGTCCGCGAGTGCCCCCGCCGGGTACGTGCTGCGCAACATCGTGACGGGGAACGTCCCGCCGTGCTCTTCCAGACCGGCCTGGATGGACTCGTTCAGCTCCTCCGGACGCTCGGCGTCGTCGACGTCCAGCGGATGGATGACGATCGCACCGTGGAGCTCGAGGCCGAGTGCTTCTGCCCAAGAGGCGGCGTGTTCCACGACGCGCTCGGAACGCTCGGTGCCCGAGAGGCACACGAGCATCTTGCCCCGGCGCGCCGTCCAGCCCGGGTCGCACCGTCGGCCCACCATGAGCACCGGGCGTTCCACGATGCGCACCACGTCCTCGGCCACGCTGCCGAGAACGGCCCACCGCAACGCGCCGCGGCCGTGTGTGGTCATGCAGACGGCGGAGTTCCCCGCTTCGCGCGCCGCGAGGCCGATAGCGGACGCGGGGGGACGGTCGTGGATCACGACGACGCTCGTCTCCACATCGTCGAAATCGCCGGCGAGCTTCTCGAGACGACTGGTCGGATTGTCGCCGTCAGGGGCGACCGCTGTCATGAGGATCATTCGGGCTCCGGAGCGGCTCGCCACCGCACTCGCCACCGGTATCGCACGCTCCGATCGCTCCGAGCCGTCGAGCGGGACGACGATCGCGTCGACCATCCGACCGGTCCCGTGCGCTTCGTCCATCGTCATCGCTCCGCTACTCGACCGACGTCGTATCGGCTCTCCCATGGTTCGATCGTGCCGTCGGAGTGCACGCGCCGACAGGGCCGAAGGACCCGTCTCTCACCAGCGCGACGAGCAACGCTCCGATCTCTTCGACCGGGACCACGTGGTCGACCGCATCGTCCCGACCGATGGCAGCTTCGGGCATCGAGAAGTGTGCCGAAGACGCCTTGTCGGATGCGATCACCACGCCACCGAAGTCGTGAACCGCGGCCGCGCCGGTGGCACCGTCGTGCCCGCCGCCGGAGAGGATGACGGCGATCGTGCGACGCGCCGCGACGAGCGCGAGCGAGGTCAACAGGAGATCGGCGGACGGCCGGTACGGCGGCGGACCGTCGGACGCGATCAGAGCGACGCGGTCGTCGAGAGTGACGAGCGCGTGTTTTCCGGGCGGAACGACGACCACCGCGCCACCGCGCAACGCGACGCCGTGCTGCGCAGCGGCGACGGGCAGGGCACATCGCCTCGCGAGGACCAACGGGAGGCGACTCTGGTGCTCCGGCCCGTGGTGCTGGAGAACGATGACGGCAGCCGGAAACGTCGCCGGAAGAGTGGAGAGGACCGCGGTGAGAGCCTCCAGCCCACCGGCGGAGCACACGAGCGCCACGACGGGAGGCCTGCGCTCCGCGGACTGGAGGTCACGGTTCTGCGTGTCGACCACGGTGTCGAACGCCATGCGAGCAGTGTGCGGCGGAAGGGGACTGCCCGAACAGGGTCGAAGGACCATGACCGCAGCGGCGCGCGCGTGCGCTGCTCGGGGGCGAAGTCACCGGTCGGACCGATCGGCCGAGCGCTCGAGACGCTGCGCCTTCCGGGTGATGTCGGCCTCGGTGATGGGCCGGCGGAAGAACACGTCCCAGACGTTCAACACCACCACGCACCTCCTGTCTCTCTTCCACGGTACGAACCCGCGGTATCACTCCTGTAGGGCCGCAAGTCGCGAAGGAGGTCACCGCTGGGCCACGCGACCACGCACATCCGGGTCATTCGGCCCTGTCTCGCAACCGGCACCGCGTTCATGAATGAGACATGGTGAGGTTCGGGCTGACGAGGTGATCGGATGGCTGGCAAAGCCGCCGGCGGGCACTGGATGCTCACCGAGAGCGCCGAGACCTGGCGCAGGATGCACGATCGAGCGCCCAACATTGCGCGCTTCGAGAGCATTGGTCTCGGTCTCCCTGACGAACGTCGGAGCACGCATGACGTGATGGCTTCGACGCGGCACCGGACGCACGTCGACCTCGAGCGGCTCACGGGCATCCACGAGCGACGCATCGCGGGTGACGCCGATGACTCCTACTCGCTTGCTGTCGAGGCGGCACGTGACTGCCTACGACATTCACGTCACACCGCGGCCGATCTCGACGTCGTGATCGACACGAGCATCAGCAAGTCTCACGGGGCGGTTACACAGCGCTTGGAGCCACCGCTCAGCCTCTTCGTAAAGGAGGCGATCGGTGCCACCGACGCGCTCAACTTCGACATCTCCAACGCGTGTGCCGGGATGACCACCGGGGTCTTCGTGCTCGACAACATGATCCGCCGGGGCGAGATCGAGCGGGGGATGGTGGTGAGTGGCGAGCGGATCTCCGGTCTCGGGGTCACCGCGGCCAGGAAGATGCGGACGATCTTCAGCCGGCAGCTCGCGTCACTGACGCTGGGCGACGCAGGCGCGGCCGTCATCGTCGAGCGCGCGCCCGAGGGGCGCGCCGGCATCGAGTTCGCCGGTTTCACCACCTTGTGCGAGCACAGCCGCCTGTGTCTGGCGTACCCGACGCGCAATGCGCGAGCCGGATCCATGTACACGAGGGCACGCGCGCTCCAGAAGGCAGCCTTGGAGGACTCGCCCGTGCTGATACTCGAAGCGCTCGCGGCGTTGGAGCTCGAAGCGAAGGACATCGACTACGTCATTCCCCACCAGACGTCGGCCCGTGCGATCAGCAAGGGTGAGCAGCAGTTCCGGCGGATGGGGATCGAGCTGCCGCGACACATGGTCTCGAACGTCGAGACGTTCGGGAACACGGCGTCGACGACGCACTTCGTCGCGCTCTACCGGTACCTCGAGGAACGGCGATTCGAGTGTGGCGATCGGATCATGCTCGTCGCACTGGCGTCGGGCCTCGTGATCGGAACGATCGTCTTCACGATGGACGAGCTGAAGGACAGTTATGGGAACGGTGATCGAGTCAGCGCAGACCGTGGATCGCGGCCGTTGGCCCGTCCCACGCCGGGCGCGCCACCTCGCTGACGCGGCTGCCAAGGCGTGTCTGCGTCGCGCTGGTCGAAGCGCGCGCGAGATCGACATGCTCGTGAACGCCGGCGTCTACCGGGACAGGAACCTCGCCGAGCCCGCGCTCGTCGCGCTCGTGCAGGAGGACATCCACGCGAACCCGGGCCATCCGCCACTCGGTGGTCACGGGACGTTCTCGTTCGACGTCGACAACGGGGCCTGCGGTGCACTCACGGCGGTGCAACTGATCGACGGATTCCTGGATTCCGGTGCGGCGCGACTCGGCATGGTCGTCGCCAGCGACTCGCCTCCGGGCCTGCTCCAGGGCAGCTTCCCGTATGAACCGATGGGCGCGGCGCTCCTGCTGAAGCACGATCCCGACGTTCCCGGCTTCACCGACTTTCGTCTTGTGACGTTCCCGGAACATGCCGGCCTCTGTGAGGGCTACTTCGAGTGGGTGCCTCGCCGACACGCCCGAGACGACGAGGAGGGGCACACGCGCCTCGTCGTGAAGGAACGCGCCGAATACCGCGACGTCGCAGTCGACTGTGCCACGACTGTCGCGGAACGGCTTCTCGAGACCAGCGGATCGGGGGTCGCCGACATCGATCTCCTCATCGCCGCGCACTCACCTGGATTCGCGGATTCGCTTGCGCAGAGGCTGGGTGTCGTCGGCGACACCGTTCGCCCGGGCACGAAGTTCGAGCGGGCACACACTGCCGCGATGCCGGCCGCGGTCAGCGCCGCCATGGCGAGCGGGCAGTGGCAGCGCGCTCGTACGACGCTGCTCGTCTCGGTCGGAGCCGGGCTCACGGTCGGTTGCGCGCTCTACCGCGGTTGATCGGAGGTGCGGGGTGAATACACGTGCCGGCGCCCACATGCGCGACAGCGACGCGTTCTCGTGGTACATGGAGCACGATCCGCTGTTGCGGTCGACCATCGTCGGAGTGCTCGTGCTCGACCGGTCGCCGGACTGGGAGCGGCTGACGGATCGCCTCGAGCGAGCGACCCGTCTGTCGCCGGGCTTCCGCCACCGGATCGTGGTGCCGCCGCTACGCCTGGCGACGCCGCGCTGGGTCGTCGATCCCGACTTCGACCTCTCCTGGCACGTTCGCCGCTTCGAGGCGTCGCCACCGAAGACGCTCGCCGGGGTGATGGACTTCGCACGCAAGACCGGCATGGCGGGGTTCGACCGCGACCGGCCGTTGTGGGAGCTCACGTTCGTCGAAGGCCTCGAAGGCGGCCGGACGGCGTTGGTGATGAAGCTGCACCATGCGCTCACCGACGGCATCGGTGGCATGCAGATGGCGGGCAACCTCTTCGATTTCGACCCCGATCCGCCGGACCTCGGACCGATGCCCGACGCGCCCCCGGGGCAGCAGCTCGGGACGGCCGCTCTGCTGCGTGACGCGGTGGGGTACAACTCGTGGCGGCTGTACGACTTCGCCCGCCATCACGTCGGCTCGGTCGCGCGTGATGCCGCGCACGCGCTCCGCCACCCCGGCGAGACGCTCGGAGGCGCGTGGGACACCCTCGCATCGATCGGGCGCACGATCCAGCCCGTGAGCGAGACGATGTCGCCGGTCATGACGGAGCGTCATCTCAACCGGCATTACGACGTCCTCCAGTTCCCGCTCGACGACATGCGGCGCGCGACGCGTGCGGCCGGTGTCTCGCTGAACGACGCCTTCCTCGCCGCGATCGCGACCGGCCTGCGTGCGTATCACCATCGCCGCGGCGCCCATGTCCATGAGTTGCGCGTCACGATGCCCATCAGCATCCGGAAGCCCGACGACCCTGTTGGCGGCAACCGCATCACGCTGATGCGCTTCAAGGTCCCGATCGACATCGTCGACCCTGTGAAGCGGATGGGAGAGATCCATCGCCGGTGCGGCGCGGTGAGAGCCGAACGCTCGCTGCCCCTGACGAACGCGATCGCGGCGGCGTTGAACCTCGTGCCCAGCCGCTACATCGGCGGAATGCTCAAGCATGTCGACTTCATCGCGAGCAACGTGCCGGGCATCACCGTCCCGCTCTACTTGGCCGGTGCCGAGGTGACGGGCTTCTACGCCTTCGCCCCCACGATCGGCGCGGCGCTGAACGTCACGCTCATCTCCTACTGCGGAACATGCTTCGTGGGCGTCAACATGGACACCGGGGCCGTCTCGGACAGCGGGCTGATGCTGGAGAGCCTGCGCGAGGGCTTCACGGAGGTGCTCGACCTCGCCGGTGGCAACGGCCGCGTCACCTTGCCGGCCGTGACTCGCTGAGATCGTCGGCAGTGTGCCGGCGCGGTACGAACCGCGTCGCTCCGGATCGGTTTCGGATTGCCGGACGCAGACGCACAGATTCCGACGATCCCAGGCGGCGTAGCTGCGACTCGAACCGGTCGAGCGCGGCCATGACGCTGCGCGCGGTAATGCGCGACTGCATCCGGCCGGTGGCGAGCTCCAGGGTGACGTCGAGTACGACATCGCCGGCGTCCCCCGTGGACAGGACCGCGATCTCGACCTGGTGCACCGCCGTGCCCGTTGCCCGGGCGATGTGACGCACCTTCTCGCGCACGTAGGCCGCCGTCATCTCGTCGAGCGCGCCGATCAGCACCACCCGGTAGGCACCCGACGGGTCTCTCAGATCGATGTCGACGGTCTGGTGCATCGGGTACCCCCTTCTCGGGCTCGATCCTCTCGGGGTACGCGCATCGCCTGCAGAGCCGCGGGTCCCGATGCTCCTGGGACCTTGGTCACGCATGCGACATCGCGGCCCGGCCGAAGCGGCGTGCCGTCGGGCTGATACCCATGGTCCAAAGTCCTTCGAACTCGCGCCCTTGTGCACTGCCCGGGGGACTCGTGTTCGGAGACGATCACCCGAGCACACCTTTCACGACATCACGACCGGGGGGAACGGTGGCGGCTGTCGTCCTTCAGAACACGTCGGAACCGATGCCTCTTCCCGTCGACCGCACGATCGTCGACGTGTTCCACCGGCAGGTGCGAGAACGGGGGCCGTACCCGGCGTTGCGCCGTCGCATCGAAGAGCGATGGGAGTCCCTCGATTGGACGACCTACGGGAAGGCGGTGTGCGAGGTGACGGCTGCGCTCGCCGCGCTGGGCATCGAGCCAGGCGATCGGGTCGGGATCCTGGCGCAGAACCGGGTCGAGTGGCACGTCGCCGATGTCGGCACCATCGGCGCGGGCGCAGTGACCGTCCCCGTGTACCCGACCAACGCCGCGTCACAGGTCGCCTACGTGCTCGGCCACTCCGGCGCCCGTGTGTGTTTCGTCGACGACGAGGAGCAGCTGGCCAAGATCGTCGAACAGCGGGCCGAACTGGGCTCGCTCGAGCACGTCGTGCTGTTCACGTCGGACCGCGTCCGTCTGGACGATCCGTTCCTCGTGACCTTCGACGACCTGCTCGACATCGGACGGGCGCGGTTGTGCGCCGAACCCGATCTTCCGGCGAAGCGCGCCGCGGCGATACGCGGCACGGATGTCGCCACCATCGTGTACACGAGCGGCACGACCGGGCCGCCGAAGGGCGCGATGCTCAGCCACGACAACGTGATGGCCACGGTCGACGCGATCCTCCGCGTCATCACGATCGGACCGGAGGACCGGTTCGTCTCGTACCTGCCGCTGAGCCACGTCGCCGAACGGATCGTGAGTCACTTCGGCCAGATCGTCGCCGGCGGCGAGACCTGGTTCGCACGAGGATTCGCGACGCTCCCGGAAGATCTGGTCGCGTGCCGGCCCACGATCTTCTTCGCCGTCCCGCGGGTCTGGGAAAAGTTGCGCGACGCGATCGTCGGCCGCGTCCGGGAGGAACGCGGGATCGCACGCTTCCTCGCCCATCGGTACTTCGCCGTTGCGCCCGGCTTCGTCGACGAGCAACAGCACGGCTCCCCGCAGCCCATCGCGCAGAAGGCTGCGTACCTCGTGCTCGACAGGATCGTCGGATGGAAGATCCGTCATGCCGTCGGCCTCGACCGGGCCCATCTGCTCGTGTCGGCCGCGGCACCGATCCATCCTGACCTGCTCCGCTGGCTCCACGGGATCGGCCTCCCGGTTGCAGAGGTCTACGGCCAGACCGAGGACTGCGGGCCGACGACGATGAATCCGCCCGGCGCGATACGCATCGGCACGGTGGGGCCCCCGATCCCGGGGGTGGAGGTGAGGATCGCCGACGACGGCGAGATCCTCGTGAAGGGTCCGAACGTCTGCCGCGGCTATTTCGCGAACGAGCGCGGAACCCGTGAGCTCATCGATCCCGAGGGCTGGATGCATTCCGGCGACGTCGGTCACTTCGACGATCACGGCTATCTCGTGATCACCGACCGCAAGAAGGACCTCATCATCACCGCGCACGGCAAGAACATCGCGCCGCAGGAGATCGAGACCCGGCTCACCTACGAGCCGCTGCTCTCGCAGGCGGTCGTCATCGGAGATCGCCGCCCGTATCTCGTGGCACTCCTGACGCTCGACGCCGACGCGATGGCTGCCTGGTGCGCGAAGAGGGGGAAGCCGTGTGAGCTCGAGGCTCTCGCGTCGGATCCTGACGTCCACCACGAGGTTGCAAGGATCATCGAACGGGTCAACTCGCAGTTTTCCCATGTGGAATCGATACGCAAGTGGCGGATCCTGCCGCGCGACTTCACGATCGCGGCCGGTGAGATCACGCCGACGTTGAAGGTGAAGCGTCCCGTGATCGAGGAGCGGTACGCGGACGTCATCACAGGGCTCTACGCCGAGACCGGCGTGACTGCAGATGGGGTGGGACGATGACGACGAAGCCCGGCGATCGACTGTGGATGGCCGTCTCTCGACTGGTGGCACGCAGGTATCGCACGCTGATCGCCGCGGCCGCGGTGATCACGATCATGCTCGCCTTCGGCGCACCGATGTTGAAGTTCGAGACGAGTCAGAACGCGCTCATCGGCGGGAGCTCGCAGACTGCGCGCGACAACGCCCGCTACCAGCGGCAGTTCGGCGGTGAGGCGATGCTCGTGCTGTACACGGGCAACGTCGAGAAGCTGTTCACCGCGGACAACATCTCACGTATGCAGGCGCTGGAGCAGGAACTCCGCAAGACCGGGTTGTACAAGTACGTGCTAAGCCCCTTCACGGCACTGCAGTTCGCGCAGGCGCAGCTCGGTGTGGGACAGCAGGTGCTGGGTGCCGCACAGGCCCGGCATCCGGCCGACGCGGCGAAGTACAACACCATCCTCTTCACCGAGACGGTGCGGTTCGGCAAGGTCACCGGACCGCAACGGCTCGACAACCCGAGCTTCGTGCAGTACCTGCTCTACGACGAGCACGGCGCGATCCGGCCCATCCTGCGCGACAACTTCGTGGACCCGCAGCACGCGGTCATGGTCATCCGCCTCCAGGGCAACGAGGCGATGGCCCAGATGGGCAAGGCCACCAACACCGCCAAGGCGCTCGTCGCCGCGCATCCGCTCACAGGCATGAAGGCGCTGGTCACCGGTTCGCCCGCGATGTTGAAAGAAATCAACGACTACCTGCAGGGCGGCATGACGTCCCTCGGCGGGCTCGCGGTGCTCGTGATGATCGTGGTGCTCTCCTTGGTCTTCCGGGTGCGTTCGAGACTCCTCTCACTCGCGTGCGTCGTGTTGTCGACGGTGGCCACGTTCGGGATCATGGGCTTCATCGGGATCCCGCTCAACCTGGTGACGATCTCCGGCCTGCCCATCCTCATCGGCATGGGAGTCGACTTCGCGATCCAGATGCACTCGCGCTTCGAGGAGGAGACCCGTGTGCACGGCGCGCCGCGCGTGCTGGTGGCGCGAGTCACCGAACATCTCGCGCCGGCGCTGGCAATCGCGATGGTCGCCGCGGCCATCGGGTTCTTCGCGATGCAGATCTCGCGGGTTCCGATGATCCGGCAGTTCGGCGTGATGCTCGACATCGGCGTGGCGATGATCTTCCTGGTCGTGCTCTTCGTGCCGCTGTCGTTCCTCGTGTGGCGTGAACACCGCAAGCCGAGCGGTGCGTACGGCGGGCGTTCGCTCGATCACGGAGCTCTCGTCCGTGTCGTTCGCGCTCTGTCGACCGCGCTGCGCGGCTCCATCGTTCCCGTCCTCGTCGTCGGCGCGTTGATCGTCGTGGCCGGGTTCATGGTGGAGGGCCGGCCCACGATCCAGACCGACCCCGAGAAGTGGATACCGCAACAGGGCCAGACCGAGAAGAGCCTGAAGGCCCTGCGGGCGTCGACCGGCACGTCGACGGAGCTCGACTTCCTCGTGGAAGCGCCCGACGTCACCGCGACACCCGTGGCCGAGTGGATGCAGCAGTACGCGAGCGAGCAGGTGCGCAAGCACCCGACGGAGCTACTGCGCGCCACGAGCCTTGGCGCCGTGGTCACAAGCGTCACCCGCACCCTGCCGGGTCAGCCGGAGATGCGCTCGCTCGAGTCGGTGGCACCGCACGACACGCGGATCGCGTTCGTGAGCGGTGACAGGACGCGGGCCAACATCATCTTCCCGATCGCGAACATCCCGTTGAACGAGCGTGGTCGGTTGCTCGACGCGATGAAGGCGGACCTGCATCCGCCGGCCGGCGTCCGGGCCACACCGGCGGGGCTGGCAGTGGTGGGTGTCGCGCTCGTGCATGCGTTGCAGGCGAACCGCACCGAGATGACCTATCTCGCGCTGGCATTGGTCGCGCTGTGGCTCGCGCTCGTGTACCGCAGCCTTGCCAAGGTGCTCCTGACCCTCGTGCCCGTGCTGCTGGCCGTGGGGCTGTCGTCGATCGTCGTGTACGCGACCGGGCTCCAGCTGAGCCCGCTCACCGTGGTTGCCGGACCGTTGGTGATCGCGGTCGGTACCGAGTTCGCGGTCCTGATCACGACGCGCTACGTCGAGGAGCGTGAACGGGGTCGTACGCCACAGGAGGCCGTCCGCACCGGCATCGTCCGCATCGGCCGTGCCTTCGTGGCCTCGGGGCTCACACTGGTCGGTGGGTTCGCGGTGATCGCGACCTCGCGGTTCCCGCTCCTGCGCGATTTCGGGATCATCGTCGCCCTCAACGCGCTCGTGGCCTTGCTCGTCGCGCTCGTGGTGCTCCCGCCCATCCTGGTGTGGGCGGACGGCCATCCGCGCATCCGAAGCTTCTCCCCGGGGGCAGAGCCGATGGCGATCCCGCTGCAGGAGACGGTCGCGGGGCCGCTGCCCGAGCC
>CAZJSY010000009.1:0-19312 GCA_964548555.1 uncultured Burkholderiales bacterium | reverse complement strand
GACTGCGCGCTCAGGGGAGTGAGCGGTGTCACTCCTCGCGGAGGCGGCGGCCCGACACGACGTCGAATGAGATGCGGAACCACCGGTCGTCGCGGGGGCGTGCCCACGATCGCAGGGGACCGGCGCGCAAGTGGACGAGATCGTCGGCGTTGGTCACCTCGACCGCCGTGCCCCGCACGACGACACTCCACCCGGAGTGGTACAGCGCATGGGTCTCGTCGACCTCGAAGGCCACGCGTGAGCCGCCGACGCCTGACAGCTTCGAGCCCGAGGCGGTCGCGAACACCAGCGAATCGCCGTCGAGGGTGTAGTTCACGGGGAGGACCAGTGGCCCGTCGTCATCCGAGAAGGCCAGCCGGCCAAGGAAGGAGTGCATGCGCAGCAGCTCGAGGCATTCCTCCCGCGGAATCTCGAAGAGCCGGTCTCTGTACTCGCCGCTCACATCACGCCTCCCCGCTCGGACATACACATGATTCCCGGATCCGCTCCAGCACTCACGACGGGCGCGAAACGAGCCCGGGCGAGACAGGGGGAGGTCCCGCCCGGGCTCGTCGCAACGTCAGTCGACCCGCTGGACGGGCACCTTCTTCGCGGCCGCCTTCTCTTTGTCGATGGGCAGCCGCACTTCGAGGATTCCGTCCTTGTAGGTCGCCTTGACGTCGTCTTCGTCGATGTCGGCTCCGAGGGGTACCGTGCGGGTGAAGCTCCCGTAACGGAACTCGCTGCGGTACCGACCCTTTTCTCGCTCTTCCTTCTTCTCACGACGCTCGGCTCGGATCCGTAGCTCGCCGTCGAGCACCTGGATGTCGACGTCCTTTTCGGGGTCGAGGCCGGGCATCTCGGCCCGCACGACCATCTGGTCGCCATCGACGAACTCTTCGACCCGGAAGTCGAGATCGCCGGGCAACGCCGGCAACTCGGGCCAGCGCAACCTTTCGAGGAACCGGCCGAACGGCCAGTCCGTCGGTGCAACTTCACGCGCCAACTTGCCTCCCTTCGTCAACGGTTTCAGCCTGATCGTCGCCCCGCCAGGGAGATGTGACCAGGGTCGAAGGTCACGATGGCACCGGTGCGATGGACCATCGACCGCCGACTCGCGGGACCTCTTCCTCTGCTCCGAGTGTCGGCGGTCCGAGATGCTGAACGCGTGGGGAACACGCCCGACAGGACCGGCCGCCGACGACAGGAGGCGCCTCGATGAACGGTGCGTTCAGAGCGTGGAACCGCGCCGGGTGGCCCTTCCGGAACCGGCGCGACGCGGGGCGGCAGCTCGGCGAGATGCTGGAGGAGTACCGCGCGCGCCGGCCGATCGTCGTCGGGCTGGCGCGCGGGGGAGTGCCGGTCGCGTTCGAAGTTGCCCGCGCGCTCCATGCGCCGCTCGACGTCGTCCTGGTGCGGAAGCTGGGCGTGCCCTTCCACCCCGAGCTCGGTATGGGCGCGATCGCCGAAGGACGCGTGCGTGTGCTCACGCCCAGTGTGCTGCGCGCCGCCGGCATCAGCGAGGCAGAGGTGCAACGTGTCGAGCGTCGCGAGCTCGCGGAGCTGATCCGTCGGGCGCAGCGATATCGCGCCGGCGCGGAACCGCTGGATCTCGACGGGCGCACGGTCATCGTGGTTGACGACGGCTTGGCCACCGGTGCTACCGCTCGCGCCGCGATCGCAAGTGTGCGCCGGCGGGGCGCGGCGACCGTCGTGCTGGCCGTGCCCGTGGGCGCACGAGACACGATCGACGCGCTCGCGAGCGAGGTCGACGACCTGGTGTGCGTCGAAGAGCCGGAGGAGTTCTCGGCCGTCGGCGCGTGGTACGACGACTTCACGCCGACGACCGACGCCGAAGTGCTCGCTCTGCTCCAAGCCGGACGCGAGCCGGCCGATGGAGTCGATACAGGTCGTGCGGACGGGAGGCACGCGTCATGATCACGGCACGTCGCCCGAGCTCTGGGCACCGGGTGTGTCGAACCGACCACAGCGTCGTCATCGACGCGTGGGGACCGGACCGCGCGACCTGTCTGACCGACGTCGCGCGCGGCCTCGTAGAGACACTGTTCCCTGACGCCGATGCCGGAACCGGCGACTCGCTGCCGGTGAGCATCAGCGCGGATTGCGATGACGATCTCGTCGCCGAGCTCGTCGACGAGATCGTCTACTTCGCCGACGAGCTGGGGCTCGCGGTCGTCGACGTGTCGTTCGATGGGACACACGGCGGGGTCTCCGGGTTCTTCGAAGTCGTCCCCGAGGCGGCCGCGGCACCGGTCGGTCTACCGCGCCGAGGGCTCGTCACCCGCCGGCGGCAGTTCTCCGGCGACGACGGCAGATGGTTCTGCCATCTGGTCATCGACATCTGACGTACATTCCGATCTCGGCGAGCACGGCGCGAACCACGGTCGGAACCGCGCGTTCCACACGGGCTGACAGACCCGGCCCTTCTCCGGTGTCGGCTGCCTCGATACCCACCAGCACCAGCCGTTGCGGCAGACGGCCGAGCGTCCGGCCCATCGCGACCGCATCGGCGATCGCCAGCGCATGGGTGCTCGATGGCGTCCGAGCGAGCTCGAAGGGCACGTCTTCCTTCAAGTCGACGCGCTGCACCGTGCCGGGCTCGGCACCCGTCGCGAGCGCGTCGACGAGCACGCACAGTTGCGCGCCGTCCCACGCCTCGATCAGTCGTCCCGGTTCGCACAGCTCCTCGACCACGTCGACGTCGTCCCGTACGCGCGAACGCAGGCTCTCTGCGACGACGGGGCCGATGCCGTCGTCGCGGCGGAGCGGGTTGCCGACCGCGATGACCACGACGGATCGTGTCATCCGCGGTGCACGCGCAGTCGGAGGAAGTGGGTTGCGCACGATATGCACGGGTCGTAGTTGCGGATCGCCTGCTCGCAGCGAAGACTCAGCGCCCCGTCGTCGAGCTGGTGGTCGAGCTGGACCAGTTGCCACAGATCGCGCTCGATCGTCGCCTGGTTCTGCGACGTGGGCGGCACGATGCGGGCGTCGAGGATCGTGCCGGCGTCGTCGAACGTGTACCGGTGGTAGAGGATGCCGCGTGGCGCTTCGGTGATGCCGAAGCCCGTCGTCGCCCGGGGTGCTACGTCGACGGCGGGAGACGGCGGCGGTTCATAACCGTCGATGATGCGTAGCGCCTCGTCGCACGCCCAGACCACTTCGACCGCGCGAACGACGATGCTGCGGAACGGGTTCCGGCACACCCTGTCGAGCCCCGCGGATTCAGCGGCCTCCCTCGCGACCGGCGAGAGCCGGTCCGAGTTCAGCCCGTACCGGGCGAGCGGGCCGACGAGATAGTTCCCACGCTCGCGGATGCGCGCATGCAGAGCGTGCGAGTGCCGCACCTGCTCTTCCTCGATGTGGTCGTCGAACTGCTGCGGTCCGATGTCGAGGCCCGCGCTGGATACGAGCCGTCCGTCGAGAAGGGGATACTCCGACGGGTGGCGCAGCGCGACGAGCTCCCAGTCGTGTTCGTAGTCTGGGAAGTCGAAGCCGGCGACCCATTCGACGGTGTCGAGCGCGTCGTCGCGCGCATGGCGGAGTTGGTCCGCGAGCCCGCGGAGCTCGTTGCGGGCCGGCACGCGGTAGAAGCCTCCGACGCGGACGTTCACGGGATGGATGGCGCGCCCGCCGATCAGCTCGACGAGCGCGTTGCCGGCCTTCTTGAGCCGCAACCCACGTTCGACGATCCCCCTGTGGGCCTTCGCGAGCTCGACCGCGCTCGCGAAGCCGAGGAAGTCGGGTGCGTGGAGCAGGTAGATGTGCAGCGTGTGGCTCTCGATCCATTCGCCGCAGTAGAGCAGCCGGCGAAGGTCGCGCAGTGCCCCCTCGACCACGACACCGCTTGCGTCCTCGATGGCGTTGCACGCGCTCATCTGGTAGGCGACGGGGCAGATGCCGCAGACGCGTGCCGTGATGTCGGGAGGCTCGGTGTAAGCGCGGCCGCGCAGGAAGGCCTCGAAGAAGCGCGGTGGCTCGTAGATGCGCAGCTGCACGTCGGTGACCGTGCCGTCGCGCATCTCGACGTACATCGCACCCTCGCCCTCGACGCGGGCAAGCTGATCGACCTTGAGGACGCGGGAGCCGTCACCGCGATCGCTCATCTGCGATCACCCGCATCGTCGAGCGCGCTGCGGAACGGCTCGGCCCAGGCGTTGAAGGTGTGCAGCATCCGGTCGATGGCGTCGTCGCCGACGCCGCAGGCGCGGAACGTCGCGATGAGCGACGACGTGTTGGGAGACTCCATCGGCCCGAAGCAGCCGTAGCAGCCTCGCGAGTACGACGGACACAGCGCGCCGCAGCCGGCGTGCGTCACGGGACCGAGACAGGCCACGCCGTGCGCGACCATCACGCAGACGTTGCCCCGTTGCTTGCACTCGACGCACACGCTGTACGAAGGGATGTCGGGGCGGCGGTCGGCGATGAAGGCGGCGATCACCTCGAGCAGCTGACCCTTGTCGATGGGGCAGCCGCGCAGCTCGAAGTCGACCGGCACGTGCGCGGAGACGGGTGTCGACGTGCTCAGCGTGCTCACGTAGTCGGGACGGGCGTACACGACGGACGCCATCTCCGCCGTGCCGGCGAAGTTCCGGAGGGCCTGGATACCACCAGCCGTCGCGCACGCGCCGATCGTGACGAGCCGTCGCGACGCGTCCCGCACCTGCCGGACGCGCTCGAGGTCCGCCGGTGTGGTGACGGAGCCCTCCACGAGTGAGAGGTCGTACGGGCCGTCGACCACCGCGCTCGAGGCCTCGAGGAAGTGCGCGATGTCGACGGTGTCGGCGAGTTGCAGCAGCTCGTCCTCGCAGTCCAGGAGGGTGAGCTGGCATCCGTCGCACGAAGCGAACTTCCAAACCGCGAGCGTGGGGCGGCGCCTCGTCATCGCTCCCGTACCCCCAGCGCCGTGCTCACCCGCTCCCAGGGCAGCACCGGACCGTCGCGGCACATGAACATCGACCCGAGCTGGCAATGGCCGCATGTACCCACCGCGCAGTGCATCGTGCGTTCCAACGAGACCCGAATGTTTCGCGGGTCGACACCGCGGCGGAGAAGCGCGGCGGCAACGAAGCGCAGCATCGGCTCCGGTCCGCAGACAAGGGCGACGACGCGTTCGGAGTCGAAACGGATCCGCGGCAGCAGGGCGGTGACGACACCCACGTCGCCGCGCCAGTCCGATTCCACCACTGCGTCCACCGTGACCTCGGTCTGCATCTCGGCGCCGGCGCGCCATCCGTCGATCTCGCGGCGATACAGGAGATCGTCCGGCGTACGCGCGCCGGCGACGAATGCGACCCGTCCGTACCCGCCGCCGTGGCGCAGCACCTCGTACACGGCCGGCCGCAGCGGCGCGAGGCCCAGCCCGCCACCGATGATGACGACGTCGCGTCCGGAGGCGTCGCCGAGGCCCCAGTCGGTGCCGTACGGGCCTCGTACGCCCAGGGTCTGCTCCGGCTCCAGCGCGTACAGAGCTCGGGTCACGGCACCGACGGCCCGGACCGTGTGTACGACGACGGTGTCGTCACCGCCGCTGATGGAGATCGGCACCTCACCGACGCCCGGAACCCACAGCATGTTGAACTGGCCCGGTTCCCACTTGGGCTGCGGAGCGTCGAGCGGCGTGAGCGCGAGCGTGACGGTGTCGGCCGTCTCGAGTGTGCGCTCTACGACCCGATACGGCTTCGGCACAGTGGGGGCGGTGGGGGAGCGCTCAGGGGACAGCATCCACTTCTCCGTACACATCGAGGAGCCGGAGGCGGGTCGCCTGGAGCCGGTCGATCAACGTGGACGCGAACCGTCGCGTCAACTCGTACCCGAGGCGCGGGTCGTCGTCGCACTTGCCCCGAAGACACGCACCGTCGAACGCGACGGCACGCACCGGGTCGAGCGCGACCGCATCGAAGTGCCAGCGGTAAGGCGGGAAGAGCCATGACCAGCCGAGGACCTCGCCGGGCCCGATCGTCTCGATCACGACCGCGCCGCGGGCGGGCGCGAAGACCTCGAGCGCGACGCGACCCTCGCGCAGCGCGAAGAAGGTGTCGGCCGGGTCACCCTCGTGCAGGATTCTCCTTCCCGCCTCGTAATGCACGTTGTGCGCACACCCGGACACGACCGAGAGCAGATCCGGAGGCACGTCGCGGAACGTCGCGACGTCCCGCAGAAGATCGGAGATCGATCGCGCCGTCACGTCGGACCTCCGGCCCGGTCGAGCTCTCGCAGCGCACGCACTTCCTCGGTCAGGTCGATGCCGACCGGACACCACGTGATGCAACGGCCGCACCCGACGCACCCCGACGTACCGAATTGATCCCACCATGTACCGAGCTTGTGGGTCAGCCACTGCCGGTAACGGGCGCGCTCGGAGGTCCGCACGGTGCCGCTGTGCACGGTGGAGAACGAGAGCGTGAAGCACGAAGCCCACCGACGCCAACGCTCGACGTGATCGCCTGAGAGGTCGCTCACCTCCACCCAGTCGCTGCAGAAGCAGGTCGGGCACACGAGTGTGCAGTTCCCGCACGTGAGACAACGCGCCGCGACGTCGTCCCAACGCGGGCTCTCGAGGGTCCGCTCCAACAGTGCGGGGAGGTCGGTGGTGTCGAGCTCGCGGCCCATCCGCTGTTCCGCCGATGCGAGCACCGCCTCCGCGGCCGAGTGGTCACGTGCCTTCGCGCTTCGGTGGGGCACCTCCGACAGCAGCTGCTCGCCGACCTCGGTACCCGGTCGGACGAGGAAACGGTGACCCGCCTCGTCGTCGATCTCCGTCAACGCGAGGTCGTACCCCGGCGAGGCCCGGGGTCCCGTGCCCATCGAGACGCAGAAACACGCGCCCGAGGGTTCGCCGCAGTCGACCGCAATCATGAGCGCATCTGCACGGCGAGCCGTGTACGAGCGGTCGGGGATCGCGCCCTCTACGAACACCCGATCCTGAACCGCGATCGCCGCGAGCTCGCATGGGCGCACACCGAAGAACGCGAACTTCGTCGGTTCGTCGTCCACGCTCACCACGAAGCCGCCCCCGGTGCGGTCCGCAGACCACATGCGCTCGCGGGAGGGGAACAGCCACTGCTTCCAGGAGCCGGGCCCGACAGCCCAACCGAACAGCCGGCTGTCGTCGCGACCGTGGAGCCGGTACGAGCCTGGCGACTGCTCGTCGCGCCGACCGACCGGCAGGTCGTCGAGCGACCGGAGCTCGCCCGGTTGAATCGCGCCGTCGCGCACCACGGGCCCGACGACCGTATAGCCGCGTGAACGGATCGCATCGAGCAGCGCCGGCAGGTCGTCGCGCGAGATGACGGCCGCCTGGCGATCGACGGAGTCGGCCACGAGGCGAGTGTGACAGAGAACGCGGTCGTCGTGCCCGGGTCGACCTGCGGTGCCCGCCGTGACCTTCGGCCCTGGTCGCCGCGGCCTCGGGTCGCTTGGCTCAGGGGCGTGTGGAGTGCACGACGTGCTCCCAACAGGACGCGAGACGGGGTGGCGAGATGATCGACGAGACGCTCGTGCGAAACCAGGTCGCACTTCGCTGGTTCGACAACCTGACGGTGCACGATGTCGCCTTCGCAGGTGGCAAAGGCGCGAACCTCGGCGAACTGACGCAAGCCGGCCTGCCGGTGCCCCGGGGCTTCGTGCTCGGCGCGAGTACCTATCTGGACGCGATGGAGCGCGCCGGTGTGCGACCCGCCCTGCACGACGCGGTGTTGAAGGCTCGGGCCGACGACCTCGACGGGATACGCAGGCTCGGGGCGTGGCTGCGGGCAACCGTTCACCGGGCCGGAGTGCCCGACGACGTGCGTGCCGCGGTTCTGGGTGCATACCACGAGATGGGATCGCGTCCTGTCGCTGTTCGCTCGTCGGCGACGAGCGAGGACACCGCCGGCACGTCGTTCGCGGGCATGCATCGGACGTTCACGAATGTGGTGGGTGACGACGAGCTGGTCTCGCGCGTGCTCGACTGCTGGGAGTCGCTGTACGAGGACCGGGTGGTGTCGTACCGCGCGACCCGTCACCTGACCGAGGAGCCCGCGATCGCGGTCGTGGTCCAAGAGATGGTCGACGCCGACCGCTCGGGCATCGCCTTCACCGCCGATCCGACCACCGGTGACCGCTCCCGGATCGTGATCGAGGCGGCATTCGGCCTCGGTGAGGTGGTGGTAGGCGGTCAGTTGGAGCCCGACACGTACGTCGTCTCGCACGACTCTCTCGACATCGTCGAGAGGCACGTCGGCGCGAAGACGTTCGAGATCCACCGCGGACCGAACGGAGACGAGCGGCTCGAGCTGCCGGCCGAGACCGCGCAGTCCCGCGTGCTCGATGACGACCAGGTGCGCAAGATCGCCGAAATGGCGCTCGAGATCGAGCAGCACTACGGCGCACCGCAGGACGCCGAGTGGGCGTTGGACGGCGATCACCTCTTCTTCGTCCAGTCGCGTCCGATCACGACGCTTGCACCGGCTGCGAGCGCCCCCGCGACACCAGTCGAGGGCGACGGCGGCAGTGGTGAGGTCGTGGTCGCGGGACTGGGCGCGTCACCGGGCCTCGTGGCCGGTCCCGTGCGCGTCCTGCACCGCGTCGAGGACGGCGAGCGGCTCCAAGCCGGCGAGATCCTCGTCGCGCCGATGACGACACCGGATTGGGTTCCCATCCTGCGGCGCGCGCTCGCGCTCGTCACCGACGGCGGAGGCATCACCTGCCATGCCGCGATCGTGAGCCGCGAGCTGCGGGTGCCGTGTGTCGTCGGTGCACGGGGCGCGACCGAGCGCCTCCACGACGGCGACGTCGTCACGGTCGACGGCAGCTCGGGCCGCGTGCTTCGGGGGCGTCATGTTCCCGAAACGGGGGCCGCCGCGGCTGTCACCACGGAAGCCGCGCCGGCGGGCGTGCCGGCCGCAGCGGAGACGCTCGGCACGAAGATCTACGTGAACCTCGCAATCGCCGGGCGGGCCCAGGAGGTCGCGGCGCTGCCCGTCGACGGTGTCGGTCTGCTGCGCGCCGAGTTCATGATCACCGACGCACTCGACGGGCGTCATCCGCGCGATCTCCTTGCCTCGGGTGGACGCGAAGAGTTCCTGCAGAAGATGTCCGCGTCGCTGCTCGAGATCACACGCGCGTTCGCCCCCCGCCCGGTCGTGTACCGCACAATCGACTTCCGCACCAACGAGTTCCGCAAGCTCACCGGTGGCGAGCAGTACGAGCCCGTCGAAGCGAACCCGATGATCGGGTACCGCGGGTGCTACCGCTACGTGAAGGAGCCGGATCTGTTCACGCTCGAGTGCGAGCTCCTGGCCCGTGTGCGAGAGGAGACGCCCAACCTCCACGTCATGATCCCGTTCGTGCGGACCCGCTGGGAGCTGGAGGCATGCCTCGAGCTGATGGACCGGTCGCCGCTCGGGCGTCAACGCGGGCTGCACCGCTGGGTGATGGCCGAGGTTCCCTCCGTCGTGTACCGCGTGCCCGAGTACGCGGCTGCGGGTGTCGACGGGGTTTCGATCGGCTCGAACGACCTGACCCAGCTCATGCTCGGCGTCGACCGCGACTCCGAGACGTGCGCGGAGCTCTTCGACGAGTCCGACGATGCCGTTCTCGACGCGATCAAGCGGATCGTCAGCGCCGCGAACGACGCCGGCATCACCTCGTCGTTGTGCGGCCAGGCCCCGTCCACGCACCCCGAGTTCGCCGAGCACCTCGTGCGGTTCGGCATCACGTCGGTGTCGGTGAACCCCGACGCGGTGACGCAAGCCCGTGCAGCAGTCGGTGCCGCGGAACGGCGGCTGCTCCTCGAGGCGGCGCGTTCGTCGCGTCCCTGAGGGGTG
This sequence comes from uncultured Burkholderiales bacterium, assembly GCA_964548555.1. GTDB lineage: Bacteria > Actinomycetota > Acidimicrobiia > IMCC26256 > JAMXLJ01 > JAMXLJ01. The sequence goes on along the minus strand of CAZJSY010000009.1, from coordinate 9,503 downwards.
AGCGGGTCAGACGGCGTCGCGTGTGCCGACGCAGCTCGTGAACGCCTCGAGCCATCCGAGCACGTGCGGGCCGACACGGTCACCGACGAGGACCTCGAGCGTCTGCATGAGCGCACGGACGACCGTTCGGGCCGCGTCGGGATCGCCCGGCATTCCGGCGGCCATCTGCACCAGGTCGAGCGGGTCGCGAACGATGTGCGTGAATCGATGCGGGCCCGGCGGTACTGCAAACGCGCGGGCGTCCTCGGGCAAGGCGGTGAGGAGTTCGACGCGCGGGCCGTCCGGCATCCGCTCCGTCAGGCAGCCGAGCACTGTTCGGACGGCGATCTCGACGCGATTCTCTGCCACGCCCGCGCGCTGCACCGCAGCGAGCAGCCGTTGGAACGCGACCGACTCGGCGGGCGTGCCGCCCCGAGCGCCCTCGGCTCCGAGGATCCCTGCAGCCTCCATATGTCACCTCTCCCCTTCATCCCGATGATCCGCGCCGGAAGCACGCGTCGAACAGGGCCGAATGGCCCTGTCTCGTCGGTGCCATCGGTGACATTCGGCTCTCCCGCTCGCTCCGACGACGGGCGATGCTCGACGTGATGCATCGAGACACGCCGACCGCTGCGTGGCGGTCACTGGACGCGGCCCTGTTGGGAGCCGCCGTCGCGGGACTCGCGCTCGGTGGAGTGCTGTGGTTCGCCTCCGCTGATACGGCCTCGCGCGCGTGCTGGGCCGCCGTCACGGTGCTGGGCATCGTGCCTGCGACGTGGTGGGTGATCGACGCGGCGCGCCGGCGCCGCGTCGGTGTCGACGTCGTGGCGCTGCTCGCGCTCGTCGGCGCGTTCGCAGTAGGCGAGTACCTCGCGGGCGCGGTGGTCACCATGATGCTCGCGACGGGTCGGACACTGGAGACCGCGGCGGCCTGGCGGGCCCGCAGCGAGCTTCGGGCGTTGCTCGCCCGGGCTCCGCGCGTCGCGCACGTGCACACCGAGCAGGGCATCGAGACGATGGAGCTCGCTCGCGTGCGGCCCGGAGATCTCTTGCTCGTGCACCCCGGGGAAGTCGTGCCGGTGGACGGTCTCGTCGAAGGCACGGCCGCGGTGGTGGACGAGAGCGCGCTCACGGGCGAGCCCGTTCCGGCGGACCGCCGTGCCGGCGACCGGGTGCGCAGTGGCAGTGTCAACGCCGCGGGGGTCTTCGAGCTCAGGGCGAGCGCTACTGCCGGCGAGAGCACCTACGCCGGCATCGTGAGGCTGGTCGCGGACGCCCAAGCCTGGAACGCACCGTTCGTACGTCTTGCCGACCGGTTCGCGGGCGTGTTCCTGCTCGTGAGCCTCGCACTGGCGACCGCAGCCTGGTGGGCATCCGGTGAGTTGATCCGAGCCGTCGCGGTGCTCGTCGTCGCGACACCCTGCCCGCTCATTCTCGCCGCACCCGTCGCGATCACCGCCGGGATGTCACGAGCTGCACAACGCGGTGTCGTCGTGAAGGGTGGTGCCGCACTCGAGCGGCTCGCGGACGCGGAGGTGCTCCTCTTCGACAAGACCGGGACATTGACGATGGGCCGCCCGTCGGTCGCCGACCTGGTCACCGCCGAGGGCTTCGACGCCGACGAGGTGCTGCGCCTCTCCGCCTCACTGGAACAAGCATCGCCGCACGTGCTCGCAGGCTCCGTCGTGCGTGCCGCGCAGACCCGCAACCTCCCACTCTCCATGCCGAGCGAGGTCGACGAGGTTGCCGGCCGCGGCGTGCGTGGGGTCGTCGACGGCCGCGACGTCGCGGTGGGGAGGGCGGCATGGATCACGGCGCTCCCGAACGCGCGCTGGGTCCGGTCGGTGCGCCGGCGCGCCGACATGGAGGGCGCGCTCACCATGTTCGTCGAGATCGACGGGCAACCGGCGGCCGCGCTGCTGCTCCAGGACGCCATCCGTCCCGACGCGGCACGCACGATCCGCCGGCTGCGGCGCGATGGCATCCGCCGCATCGTGATGGTGACGGGCGACCGCCGCGAGCCCGCAGAGGCCGTCGGCGCGATCATCGGCGTCGACGCGGTGCTCGCGGAACGGAGGCCGGCGGAGAAGCTGGACGCCGTTCGGCTCGAGCAGCGAGCCGGACCGACCATCATGGTCGGCGACGGGATCAACGACGCGCCCGCGCTCGCGCTCGCCGACGTCGGTGTCGCGATCGGCGCCCGCGGCGCGACGGTGTCGTCGGAGGCAGCCGACGTCGTGCTCACGGTCGATCGGCTGGACCGGCTCGGTGAAGCGATGCTGATCGCGCGGCGCACACGCCGGATCGCACTGCAGAGCGTCGTCGTCGGGATCGGGCTGTCGCTGCTCGCGATGGTGGCGGCCGCCTTCGGGCTGATTCCACCCGCACCCGGCGCGTTGCTCCAAGAGCTGATCGACGTCGCGGTCATCCTCAATGCACTGCGGGCCCTACGCTCCGGCGATCACGTGGCACGCCTCGAGTCGGAGGAGGCGGCACTGACCCGCCGTTTCCGTGCCGAGCACCGCGTGCTCCGGCCCGACATCGGTCGCATCCGGACCGTCGCGGATGCACTCGGAACGATTCCATCCCGCGAGGCACTCGCGATGGTGCGCGACATCCATCGTTTCCTGGTCGACGAGGTTGCCCCGCACGAGGAGGCCGAGGATGCGATGCTGTACCCGATCGTGGCCCGGGTGATGGGCGGCGACGATCCGACGATGACCATGAGCCGCGCACACGTCGAGATCGCTCACCACATCCGCCGGCTCGGCCGCCTGCTCGACGAGCTCGACACCGACACCCTGGACGACGACGATCTGCTCGAGTTGCGTCGCATTCTCTACGGCCTTCACGCGCTGCTCGAGCTTCACTTCGCCCAGGAGGACGAGGGCTACCTCGGCATCGTCGACGATTCCGACGACCCGGTGGACATTCCCGCCGAGAGCCGGGCGGGAGCACAACCGAGTGAGATCCGCTCCGCGTGAAAAAGCCGCGTCAGCAGCACGCGTCCCGCTATGCGCCCACGAGATCGCGTTGCTCGAACGCCGCCGCGCCGGCAACGGCGCCGAGCAACCCGAGTGCCACGAGCACGGCCGCGCTGGTCCAGTCGGGGCTCGTCGCCGGCGCCGGCGTGACGTGGTGCAGGATCGAGGTGTCGAGCAGCCACCGGTTCAGCTTCGTGGCCGACGCGAGCACCTGGATCAGGAATCCCCAGACCAGCACGCCGTAGACGGCAATCTTCGTCTGGCGAGGGATCACACCGTGGGCGAGCGTCCCCAGGCCGACGAGCAACACTGCCGGCGGGACGGCGTTGATGCCCGCGGCGAGCATCGTCGCGAGACCGATGCCGGTGTGTTGGGTGGAGGCGCCGATCCAGGTGGCAACGCCGGCGGTCAGGCCACAGATGACGGTGAGGGCGATCGCGGCGGCGACGCGAACACTCAACCACTTCGTGCGCCCGACCGGGCGCACCAGCAAATTGTCCAACATCCCGTCGGCTTCTTCGTCTCGTGTCGCGCCGACCATGCTGGCGCCGGCGAAGCTCGTCAACGCGGTGACGGTGAGAAACGCGAGGCCGAGATACGAGAGTGCGCCGCTGCGATGCGCGCCGAGACGCGCGAGCGCGTCATGCACGGCGTTCGAACCGGATACCGACTCGCTCGCAGACTGCGCGATGAGTCCGAGGAACAGTCCGGTGACCGCGAGACCTGCAGTCCAGCCGTACGCGGCGCCGCGGGTCACACGGACCGCCAGTCCGGCCTGGCCACCGAGCAGCCCGGTGCGGGACTTCGCGGTATCGGTACTGGGCAAGACCGCGGCCCCGAAGTCGCGCCGCCCCGCGATCGCGATCGTGACCGCTCCCAACAACACCACGGTCACGACCGGCGGAACGAGTGCGATCGGTCGCGTGCCGGTCAACGGGTGGAACAGTGACGGCCATCCGAGCGGCGTCGCCCAACGTGCGAAGCGCAGGCTCGGCGCAGAGTCAGCCGCGGCCCGGACGAGGAACGAGGCTCCGAAGACCATGGCCGACAACGCCGCCGCTCGGCGCCTGGTGGTCGCCAGCTGGCTCGCCAATGCGCCGACGGCCATGAAGACCGCGACGACCGCGACCACGGCGACCGTCACCGCGAGCATGCCGCCCGCGCGGATATGCGGTGTCGACTTCCGGCCGCCGGCCACCGCGATCAGAGCGGTCACACCGAAGAGCGCGAGCAGGCCCGCGGCCAAGCCCAGAAGAGCCTGCGCGGCGGCCCCGCTGCGGGTGGTATGGCCGGCGAGCAACGTCTCGTATCGGCCGGCGGCCTCCTCGCCGCGGAGGAGGCGCGTCGCGAGCAGGAGGCCGATGACCGCGCCCAGCAGACCGAGAAAGCCGAGGCTGCGCCACGCGGTGAAGCCTCCGACCGTGTCGATGTGGAAGGCCGGTCCGAACAGGGCGGCCATTCCCTTGTTCGTACCGAGCGTCCGTGCCAGCTTGGCTCGTGCCGCGGCGGAGCCGCCTACCGACTTGAACCCGATCGCGGATTCGGCGATGTAGAAGCCGAAGAGCAGGCCCCACAGCGCGCCCCAGCGTGTCGCGTTCCGGCCGACCACCCGTGCGACGAGGGTCCTCGGCGAGCTGAGCGAGCGCCGCTCACGTGCGGTGCGCATCGGTGGAAGTCTTGTCGGCGCGCTGACCATCAGCGCCGTAGTGCGCCAGGAACAGTTCCTCGAGTGAGGGCTCGCGGCTCAGGAGCTCACGCACGCCCGTCCCCGACAAGGCTTCGATCAACGGCTCGATCGGGCCGCTCACATGGCACCGGATCCGATGGTCGGAGACCTCGACCGCGCTCACCCCGGGCACCCTCGAGATGTCCGGTGGGACGGCATCGAAGAGTGCCTCTACCGACAGGGCCGAGAGGTGTTTCATCGACTCGAGCGCGCCGAGCTCGACGAGCACGCCCCTGCGCAGGATGCCGACGCGGTCGCACAACGCCTCCACTTCCGAGAGGATGTGCGACGAGAGAAAGACGGTTTGGCCGCGTGCCTTCGCCGTGCGGACGCACTGGCGGAACGCCTGTTCCATCAGCGGGTCCAAGCCGCTCGTCGGCTCGTCCAGGATCAGCAGCTCGGCGCGCGACGCGAGCGCGGCGATGAGATTGAGCTTCTGCCGGTTACCCTTCGAGTACGCGCGCACCTTTTTCGACGGGTCGAGCTCGAAGAGCGAGACGAGCTCGTCGCGGTAGGCCTCATCCACGTCGCCGTGGACCTGGCCGAGCAGGTGCAACGTCTCGCCGCCGGTGAGCGACGGCCAGAGGCTCGCCTCGCCCGGCACGTAGGCAAGATGCCGGTGCGCTTCCACTGCGTCGCGCGTCGCGTCGAGACCGAAGAGCTCGGCACGGCCCGCCGTCGGGCGGATCAAACCCAGGAACAACCGGATGGTCGTGGTCTTTCCCGCACCGTTCGGGCCCAGATATCCGAGCACTTCACCACGAGCGACCTCGAGGTCGAGACCCACGAGCGCATCCTGAGACCCGTACCGCTTCCCGAGGTGCACGCTTCGCATGACGATGTCAGCCATCGCCGGCCTTCTCCGCGTGCAAGGCCGATCGCCGTGTGGTGCTCACGCGATTCGTGGTCAGGTCGGCGGGCTGACGGGCGCGTCGACATCGGCCCCCTCCAGCGACGTCATGGCGAGCACGTGCTGCAGCAGCGGCGGCGCGTGCGAGACGTCGTAGCCGACGCCTGCGGCCGTCGCGAACGCGCGCAGCGAGACGAGCGCCTTGAGCCCGTCGTGATCGAGCGTCTCCACTCCTTCGACGTCGATGACGACGAACCGGATGTCGGCCAGCAGTGCGTCCGCGAACCGCTGAGCCAGCAGCTCGGATCCGGACTGGTCCAAGGCTCCGGTCACGGCGAGTCGCAACTGGAAGGGTGTGTCTTGGATCTCGTGCACCAATGTCGGGCTCATCGCACCCCTCCAGTCTCCTTTCGAAGGTAAAGCACGCGGGAGTGGGGCGCACCGGCCAATAGTCCCTATCTGAAGCAGTACAACGTCGGAACCCCGGAGGACCCGGAGTGATCCGCCGCAGATGCTTCGGCCCGATGTGGGACCGACGGACGCCCGGGCAGGGACCTTCGGACCTATCGCGGTTGTGGCGTTCGCGGTTTGCTGGGCACGTGACACACCAAGTCGTCGTGTTGGGCGGCGGTACCGGCGGCACGCTCACCGCGAATCGACTCCGCCGGATGTATCCGCCGTCGGCGATGCAGATCACCGTGGTCGACCAGGACGACCGCCACGTCTACCAACCCGGTCTGCTGTTCGTGCCCTTCGGCCTCACGCACCCGGAGGACATCGTCAGGCCGCGAGCCGGGCAGCTTCACGATGGCATCGTGTTCCGGCGCGACGCCGTCGAAACCGTCGACATCGCAGCCAACCGTGTGCACCTCGGCGACGGCTCGGTCTTGGACTACGACGTGCTCGTCGTCGCCAGCGGGGCGGTGCTCGTGCCGGAGGAGACCGAGGGCCTCATCGGCGCGGGGTGGATGGACACCGTCTTCACCTTCTACACGCCCGAAGGCGCGGCCGCGCTCGAGGCGGCGCTGGCGACCTTCGACGGCGGCCGGCTCGTCGTCAACGTGGTCGACATGCCGATCAAGTGCCCGGTTGCGCCGCTCGAGTTCTGTTTCCTCGCGGATTGGTACTTCCGCGAACGCGGCATCCGCGACGACGTCGAGCTCGCGTACGTGACGCCGCTCGACGGAGCGTTCACGAAGCCGATCGCATCCAAGCGGTTGGGCGGCATGCTCGCGGGCAAGGGCATCGAGCTCGTGACCGAGTTCAACACCGGCGAGGTCGACGGCGGGGCGGGAAAGCTCGTCGGCTTCGACGGGCGCGAGGTCGACTTCGATCTCGCCGTTGTCGTCCCACTGCACGGCGGCGCCCCATACGTGGGGCGGTCCCCAGGTTTGGGAGACGAGCTCAACTTCGTGCCCGCCGACCAGCACACGCTGCAGGCCAAGGCCGCGCCCAACATCTTCGTGATCGGCGACGCGGCGAACGTGCCGGCATCGAAAGCAGGGTCGGTGACCCACTTCGAAGGCGAGACCGTTGTATCGAACGTGCGGCGGTTTCTCGACGGGGAGCCGCTGGAGGCCGGCTTCGACGGACATGCCAACTGTTTCGTCGAGACGGGATTCCGCAAGGCGCTGTTGATCGACTTCAACTACGACACCGAGCCTCTGCCCGGCCGGTACCCCAACGCGGTGGGGCTTCCCCTGCTCGAAGAGTCGCGGCTCAACCACATCGGAAAGCTCATGTTCCAGTGGTTCTACTGGCACACGCTGCTTCCCGGTCGCGACATCCCCGGCATCGGCTCGACCATGCCGAGCACAGGCAAACGGGAAGCAGCGAAGACGGACGGAAGGGACTGACCATGTCGAGCATCACGATCACGGACACCGACGTCGACCTCGACGACGAAGGCTTCTTCGCGCACCCCGAGCAGTGGACCGAGGACATGGCACCCGAGCTCGCGCGTCACGAAGGGATCGACGAGCTCACGGAAGCGCACTGGAAGGTCATCCGCTTCATGCGTGCCCAGTACTTCGAGAAGGGCACGGGCCCCACGGTGCGCGTGCTGGGCAAGACCTCCGGCGTTTCCGTGAAGGAGCTCTATCAGCTCTTCCCCAAGGGACCGGCGAAGACCGCCGCGAAGATCGCCGGGATTCCCAAGCCCCGCGGCTGCATCTGACAGAGAGGACCCCGCAAATGGGCGACACCATCGAGAAGGTCTCCATCATCATCTCGAAAGGATCCCTCGAAGGGGTCTATCCGGGTTTGATCATGGCGAACGGCGCGCGAGCGGAGGGGATGGAAGCCAACCTGTTCTTCACGTTCTTCGGTCTCGACGCGATCCACAAGGCGCGCCACGAGCACATCAAGCTCGCGACCGTCGGGAACCCGGGCCTGCACCTCGCGACGATGCTCGGTGGGCTGCCCGGCGTCTCCACCGTGATGACGCACTACATGACCCACAAGATGGGTGAGCTCGACATCCCGTCCATCCCCGAGTTCATCGAGATGATTGCGGACACGGGTGCCGGCCTGTACGCATGCAAGGCCTCGGTGGACCTGTTCGGCCTCGAGAAGAACGACTTCATCCCGCAAGTGCACGACATCATCACCGTCGGCGAGTTCTACGAGAAAGCCGCCGGCGGACAGATCATCTTCACGTGACAGGGTGACGACGATGGGTGAGTACACGGAAGTCATCAACGATCTCAAAGCGCCGACGCGCTCGCTCGCGCAGGCGATCCCGGAGACGTGGGCCCGCTTTGGGGGCCTGCACAACGCCGCCGTCGGCGACGGCGTCCTCCCCGCCCGGATCAAGGAACTGATGGCGCTCGCCATCGCGGTCGTGAAGCGCTGCGACGGCTGCATCGCGTACCACGCGAAGGCCGCAGCCCGACGGGGCGCGACGGAGGCCGAGGTCGCAGAAGCGCTCGGCGTCGCGCTGCTGATGGACGGTGGCACCGCGTCGGTCTACGGGCCACGCGCCTGGGCTGCATACCGCGAGTTCGCCGAGCGAGGATCGTCCGCGGGCGCCCTCATTGCGGCCGGTTGAGACACCACACGCACTCTGTGGTCCGCAGCCCGGGCGCCTTCCGGGAGCCCTTGCCGCGCACGGGTAGGGTTTGCGTCTCGGGGATGACGCCCCCCGTCAACCGCCGCTGAACGGCTGATGGCGTCTGCACTGAGAGACCTCGCAGGAGCAGACGCGTGGCAAAGCGGCGCAAGGTGTACGACGGCGGTGCGATGGACACGGAGCAGCACGTGCTCCCGATCGACCCCGACCTCGCGCCCGACGACCCGGCTGAGCCGAGTCGCGTTCACCATCCTGTCCGGCCACGGCGACACCGGAGTCGGGAATGGGACGTGCTCGCGGCGATAGCGGGCGGCGGGTTCGTCGGTGCATGGGGACGGTACGAGCTCGGACTCGCATGGCCGACGGCGTCCGGGCATTTCCCCTGGGCGACCTTCGTCATCAACGTGTCCGGGTCGCTGCTGCTCGGACTGATCTTGACCGCGCTCATCGAGCGCTGGAGTCCGTCGCGCTACGTACGCCCGTTCTGCTGCGTCGGCGTGCTCGGTGCGTGGACGACCATGTCCACGTTCGCGGTCGAGACCGATCTCCTCGTTCGGGGCGGTCACGTCGCTTCGGCTGTCGCGTATGTGCTCGCGACCGTGATCGTCGGCGTGGCGGCCGCGTCTCTTGGTATCGCCGTCGCCCGCCGACTCGTGTGCCGAGGAACCGCATGGCCCTCGCGGTAGCGGTCGGTCTCGCCGGTGCGGTCGGAGCGGTTGCCCGGTACCTGCTCGACGGTGCGATCCAAGACCGCACGACTGGCGACTTCCCGTTCGGAACGCTGACCGTGAACGTGGTGGGGTCCTTCGTGCTGGGCCTCGTCGCGGGATTGGTCTTGAAGCACTCAGCCTCGCGAGAGGTCCACGCAGTGGTCGGCACCGGGTTGTGCGGTGG
>CAZJSY010000008.1:0-57586 GCA_964548555.1 uncultured Burkholderiales bacterium | reverse complement strand
GCTCTGCGCCTGTACATCGTCGTCGAGCACCAAACCCGGGGCGAGCTCGACGACGCGATCGAGGGCTTCACCGCCCACGACCGCTCCCACGTCCACGACCCCGGCCGCCGCCGCACCCGCTGCTGCGTGGCCCACCTACCACGGCGACGCAGCGCGAACGGGCCGGGCGGTGGCGGGTCCGGCGCCGGCGATCCGGCGCGCGTGGTCGTCACCGACGTTCGACGCCGCGGTCTACGCCGAGCCCGTCGTCGCCGAAGGAACGGTCATCGCGGTCACCGAGCGCGACAGCGTCTACGCGCTCGCGGCCGACACGGGTGCGGTCCGCTGGCACGCGCAGCTCGGCGAAGCCATCTCGGGCGGCTCACTCCCCTGCGGCAACATCGATCCGAGCGGCATCACGAGCACGCCCGTGATCGACACGACCCGGCACATCGTGCTCGTGGTGGCGTTCGTGAAGCCCATTCATCACGACCTCGTCGCGCTCGATCTCGCCAGCGGCGCGGTTCGTTGGCGGACGCCCATCGATCCACCGGGTGCGGATCCGTCCGTGCAACAACAGCGCGCCGCGCTCGCGATCGACGGCGACCAGGTGCTCGTCGGGTTCGGCGGCCTGTACGGCGACTGCGGCGGATATCACGGTTACCTCGTGTCGGCGGCCCTCGACGGCAGCGGCATCCGTGCGTCGTATCGCGTTCCCGCTCCGAGCGCGGCCGCGATCTGGGCCACGCCGGGCCCGGTCGTCACCGCGGACGGCGACATCTTCGTGTCGACCGGAAACGCCACGAGCGGTTCGAGCTCGACCGATCTGTCGAACTCGGTACTGCGGTTGTCGCCGCAACTGAGCCTGCGGTCAGCGTTCACGCCCGCCAACCGCGACAGTCTCAGCGCGGCCGACGCCGACCTCGGTTCGCTGTCACCCGCGCTGCTCGACGGCAACAAGCTGTTCCAAGCAGGCAAGGAGGGTGTCGGCTATCTCCTGGACGGCGACCACTTGTCGGGCGGCGCCACGCTGTTCCAGGCGAATGTTTGCAACGGCGGCGCGTACGGCGGGGCGGCATACGCCTCACCGCTGTTGTTCGTACCGTGCCGCAGCGGCCTCGTGGCTCTCGCCATCGGGACGAACGCCTTCTCGGTCGCATGGCGCACGTCCGGCTTCAACGCCGGACCTCCGGTCGTCGGCGGCTCGACGGTCTGGAGCATCGACATCAACGCCGGCGTGCTGCACGCGTTCGACCTCGCATCGGGCCGCGAGCAGTCGAGCACGACCATCGGGTCGGTGGAGCACTTCGCGACCCCGACGATCTCGGGCAACCAGATCCTCGTCGCGACACAGCACCGCATCGACGCGTTTACGGGATGACGGTTCCCACGCCTGCGCGATCAGCGCAGGCGTGGAGCGGGGACGATTCCGGGTACGGTCCTTGCTGCGAGGGGGGAGGTCGAATGATCCGATCGATCGGTCGGCAACGCGCACGCGTCCACATCGCGCTCGTCTCGACGGTCACTGCGCTGATGCTGTGCGCGACCGTCGTGACGGCGCGCCCCGCTCCGGCCGCACGGGACTCCGACTCCGACAGCCGGCCCCGGGTCGCGAACCCCACCGTGACCGGGCCCGTCACGGGTGGCAAAGGTTCGCCGTTCACCGTGGACGACACCTCACAGCTGCCCGCCTTCCACTACGTGCAGCAGGAGTACTTCATCGAGGGTGACGCGCACGCGTACGCGAAGGTCGGTACGTGGAGCACCGACGGCCGGTGGACCGCAACGCCGACCACCACCGCCCACTACAAGACGCGACTGCTCGTGCGACGTCCAGAGGATCCCACCCGGTTCAACGGGACCGTGGTCGTCGAGTGGCTGAACGTGAGCGCCGGGTTCGACGCCGGGCCGGACTGGACGTACGGCCGCAACGAGCTGCTCCGCCGTGGGTACGCGTGGGTCGGCGTCTCCGCACAGTTCGTCGGGATCGACGGCCCGGGCGGGGTGGCCGGTCTCGCACCGCTCAAGAAGAGCGACCCGGCGCGATACGGATCACTCGTCCATCCCGGGGACAGCTACTCCTACGACATCTTCTCGCAAGCAGGCCAGGCCGTCCGCAGCCCCGTCGGGCTCCCGCCGCTCGGCGCACTACGCCCGCGCCGGGTGCTGGCCGCCGGTGAGTCACAGTCGGCGTTCCGCTTGGTGACGTACGTCAACGCGGTCGACCCGCTCGCGCGCCTCTACGACGGATTCCTGGTTCACAGCCGCTTCGCCATTGCTTCCGGAATCTCCGAGGACGCGGCAGGCCAGGTGCCGTCGCCGGCGAAGTTCCGCACGGATCTGCGCGTGCCGCTGCTCGTGTTCGAGACCGAGACCGATGTTCCGAGGGAATGGCAGGCGCGCCAACCGGATACCCGACGGTTCCGGCAATGGGAGGTGGCAGGAACCGCGCACGCCGACGCCTACCTCGTTCCGGCGGCCGCGCTGCCGCTGCTCGGTTGCACGGCGCGGATCAACGAAGGCCCCGAACACTGGCTCGTCAACACCGCGCTGGCGACACTTCGCCACTGGGTCACCGACGACGACTTTCGGCCACCGCATTCACCGCGCATCGTCGTCGATGCCAACGGCACGGTCGTGCGCGACCGTTTCGGAAACGCACTGGGCGGTATCCGCACTCCGCAGCTCGACGTTCCGGTGGCGACGCTGTCGGGTGAGAACGCCGACAAGGGTTTCTGCAGTCTGTTCGGGCAGACGATCCCCTTCAGCCCGCAAACGCTCGCGTCGCTGTACCCGACGCACGACACGTACGTGAACAAGTTCGAGGACGCGACGGAACGCGCCGTCGAGCGTGGCTTCCTGCTCCCGGTCGACGCCCGCGAGGTGAATGCCATTGCCGCGGCGGCGCCGATTCCACGTTGAGCGTCAGTCCCGCGTTGCGCTGCGCGACGCGTTCCGAGACCGGAGCCGGCGCTGACGCGCCAGCATCGTCAGGGAGCTCAGGCCCAGTACGCCGCCGCCGACGAGCTCCGTCGCGAACAGCTCACGTACCTCGCGTTGGATCGCACGGTGGGAGCGATCGACCCAACGGGGAAAGGGGCTGCGCCCGAAGAAGTGCTCGCACGGCTTGTTCATGTCGAGCAACACCGCGCCCGCGACCGCGGCCGCGATCGCCCGACGGGGCGGCACACCCGCCGCCACGACCGTGGCAACCGCGGTGAGACCGAGCAGACCGTCGCGACGCGCCGTCGTCAGGAAGCGCTCGGTGTCGTCGGGATCGCAACCCCAATGAGGCGTGAGATCCATCGCCACGTGCGACGCCATCCCGAGCGCGAAGGCGAGCGCCGGACGGTTGCGACACGCAGTCCCGATGGCCGCCCCCGCGAGCACGTGATTCGTGACGAACATGAAGCGGTTCCTCCGGAAATCCTGGCCGTCGGGCGGGGGCGCTCGCCTTGCAGTGTCGCGCGCGGCAGACTTCGTTCAGGTTCGCCGCGAGCGGGGGGATGCATGACGACTCAGGAATCGACCGGCGACGTGCTCGCCGGAGTGGCGCTGTTCCGCGACCTCTCGTCCCGACAGCGCCGCCGGATCGCCGGCCTCATGACACGCCTCGACGAACCGGCCGGGACCGTGCTGACCCGCGAGGGGACGCCGGGCGCCGAGTTCGTCATCGTCCTCGACGGAGCCGTCGAGGTCCGGCAGGGCGACCGCGTCGTGAAGACCCTGGGCCCGGGCGAGTACGTCGGCGAGATCGCGCTGCTCGGGCGCCAACCGCGTACCGCCACCGTGGTCGCCACCACGCCCGTCGTCATCGAAGTGCTCGGCCGGCGCGAGTTCACGACGCTGCTCGCCGACAATCCCGAGCTCTCGAACCAGCTCCTGACGACCATGGCAGATCGTCTCGCGGAGCTCGACGGCGGCTCGTAGCCCGTGCCCGGTCGTTCTCCGCGCCGCCGCATCGTCGCCGCCGTCGCCCTGGTCGCGTCGGTCTGTGCAACCGGCGCGATGACGACGAACGCGGCCGCGCGTTCCGACGACGGACGCCCGGCGCTGGCCAGGGTGGCCTCCGCGTCAGCGCAACGCATCGATCACTTCGGCGCGTCGGGCGCGTGGTGGCCGAACGACCTCGTCGAGTTCCCGCCCCCCGTGCAGCGTCAGGTCGCCGACCTGCTCTTCGGCCGGGACGGGATCGCGCTGAGCGGCTACCGCTACAACATCGGTGGCGGCGGTGTCGGCGTCACCGATGCCACGCGGGCACCGCAGACCTTCCTCGTGGCACCCGGCCGGTACGACTGGACCCGCGACCCCGGTGGCGTCACGTTCCTTCGTCTCGCGGCGAGCCATCGCGTTCCGGTCATCGTCGGGTTCGTCAACAGCGCTCCACCCGAGTGGACGACGAACGCCGAGAGCTGTGGCGGTCGCCTGCAACCGGGCGCCGAGCGCGCGTTCGGGGCGTACCTCGCGGACGTCGTCGCGCACTTCCGGAGCGTGGAGCACGTCGACATGTCGTTCGTGAGCCCGATGAACGAGCCCGACGACACCTTCGCGGGATGCGGTCAGGAGGGCATGGGTGTGCCCGTCGATCAGCGGGGCACATTGGTGCGCGCGGTCGCCCGCGCGCTCTCGTCACGCGACCTCGACGCGGGCGTCATCGCCGACGAGTCGAGCCTGGCATTCTTCCAGTCCCTGCCCGAGGTGCCGAAGTGGCTCGATGCCGCGACGCTGCCGTCGCTCGCCGCCATTGCGCACCACACCTACGAGTTCCCCACCGATGAGTGGCTCGGGCAGGTCGCATCACTGCGTCGCTTCGGCCGGCCACTGTGGATGACCGAGATCTGCTGCTACGACGGTAAGGGTCCGCTCGCCGGGTTCGGCCCGACCTACGACCCCACAATGACGAATGCGTTGTGGCTCGCACACGTCATCTTCCAGGACCTCACGATCACCGGCGACGCCGCCTTCGACTGGTGGACCGCCGTGTCGAAACAGACGGGTTGCGATCCGACGCAGGGACCGTCGTGTACCGGGACGGTGAACGGCCGAGGGTGGAACGACGGGCTGCTGTATTACGACCCGGCCTTCCGGACCAACGGGAACCACGCGATCACGACGACGAAGCGCTTCTTCGTCATGGGGAACTTCAGCCGCTACATCCGTCCCGGATCGGTGCGGCATGCCGTCGAGGGTGCACCGGCCGGTGTCGAGTTGATGGCGTTCCAAAAAGGCCGTCATTGGGTCGTCGTGGCGACGAACACGAACGATCGACCGGCGTCGCTGCGGTTCGCGCTGCCCACCGGGACGCATCACACGCGAGCGACCGGTGCGGCCGAGACGAGTGCAACACTCGATCTCGCGACGGTCGGTCTCCCTCACCGGTCGGGCGACGACACGTTCGCGTCCCGTCTCGCACCGCAGAGCGTGACCACCTTCACGTTCGACGCGAGCAGCTAGGACGGCGGCAGCGAACGCAGCTGCAGGCCCACGACGCGAACCGTCCCACCGCGGGGCACACCGAGCACGTCGATACCGGGCGAGGTTGGAGTCGACGGCATCTTCGGATCTGCGGTCGACACCAGCTGCACACGGTCCCGGTACAGCTGCAGCGTGTTGCCGCGCACGACGATCGCGAGGTGCTGCACGCGGCCGGCGGTGATGCCGGGCAGCTTCACCTGGTCGCCTACGGCGATGATGCGCGACTGTTGCGGCGTGGCACCCCGTTCGAAGCGGGCAAAGGTCGCGTTGCCCTCGACCGTGTCGATCCGTAGGAGATCACCGATCTTCGAATCCGCGCTCCAGCGCACGCCGATGTCGGCCTTCACCTGCGAAGCCGGCGCAACCGAGAAGTCGAGCTGGAGGAGATAGTCGACGACGCCCGTCGTGATCGCGAGATCGCGGCCGGCGTCCCCGGTCGGTTGGACCGTGAACTCGAGCGCGCCTGGAACCGCCTTCACGCTCGCGTTCTGGGTCGACCGGCCGATGCGGTCGACAAAGCCTGTGTCGGTCCCGTCGAGCGGCGCTCCGAGGATCAACTGCGAGCGCGCGAGCCCGAGCGTCGACGCGGTCGGCGCGTTGGAACCCCCGCCGGAGCCGAACGCGACGAGGGCGAGACCGGCAACGAGCGCGACGAGCAGTACCACGCCGACGCCCGCGAGCAATGCGCGCCGCTTGCGTACCGGGTGCTCGGTCGCAGGCACCGTACGGGGCGGATGTGCGGGAAGCAGCGACTCGGCCGCAGGCTCTGTCCCAACGGGCCCCTCGGCCAAGCGTCCGGCTCCGACCGCCGCCGGTTCGGAGGAGCGGGTATCGGGACCGAAGCCGAGCGCTCCCCGGAGCTCGTCGAGGAAGTCGACGACGTTTGCCGGCCGCGCGGCCGGATCGGGTGCAAGCGCGTGGCGGAACACGGCGTCGACGGCGGCTGGCAGCGCCGAGGTGTGCTCCGGCGCGACCGGCACGCCGAAGGGCGCGCCTTGCCTCAGGAACCCCGCCATGTCGTCACGCCGGTAGGGCGGCTCACCGGTGAGAGATTCGAACGCGACACACGCGAACGAGAAGACGTCGGAGCGCGCGTCGGGTGCGGTCCCCGACGCCTGCTCGGGCGAGACGTAGATCGGATGATTCGCGGAGCCCGTCGACGTGGTCGGACGCTTCACCGTCGCCTTGCTCGGCCCGAAGTCGGCCAGCGACACGTGACCACCTCGCTCGAGGAAGATGTTCGAGGGCTTGAGATCTCCGTGCACGAAGCCGCGCCGGTGCGCGTGGTCGAGAGTTCGACCCGCCCGTTCGAGAATGGCGAGCGCGTCCACCACGGGAAGGCGCCCGCGTCTCGCCAGCATGCTCTCCAACGTCGACCCCGTGACGAGACGCGACGCGATGAAGGACGCGTCACCGTCGCGGCCGACCTCGTACACCGCCACGATGTCGGGATGCTGCAACTGCGCGGCATCGAGGCTCTCGTTGGTGAAACGGGTGACGAAGTCACGATCCGCCGCCAGCTCGGGAGCGAGGATCTTCAAGGCGACACGGCGGTGGAGCGTCGGTTCGTACGCGCGGTACACGGCCGCGACGTCGCCCGCGCCGAGCCGGGCCTCGATAACGAAGCTTCCCACGCGCGTGCCGGGTGCGAGCGCGCTCGCCGTGTCCGCCACCGGCGCGAGGCTACCGTGCCCACACGTCGCCTTCTCGGGATCCGGCGTACGGACCGGCGGGAGCGGTCAGCGCACGAGCGACTCCACGTAGGCGCGTTCGTCGGGACCGAACCACGGCGGTTCGCCCGCAACCGCGTTCTCCTTGACGTGGTGTGGTGACGAAGTGGCCGGGATCACGACGGTGACACGCGGGTCCGACAACGCCCACTTCAGCAACGCCTGCGGCCACGTCGCGACACCGAGCGGCTCGAGACGCGCCGGGTCGGGACCACGCACGAGGCCGCCACTGCCGAGCGGTCGCATCACGATCACCCCGAGGCCGAGATCGGCCGCGAGCGGCAGGATCACGCGCTCGACCTCGCGCTCCCGCGGATTGTACGGAACCTGCACGCACTCGATACGGCCGGTGCGCATGATCGCCGCGAGCTCGTCGAACGCGCGCGGGTCGTAGTGCGTCGCGCCGAGCAGCGTGACGCGGCCGGCGTCACGAACCGCCTCGAGCCAGCGCAGATGGTCCCGCCACGCCACGAGGTTGTGTACCTGCTCCACGTCGACGAGACCCTCGAAGAACGCCAGCTGACGTTCAAACTGCGCGCGGCCCTCCTCCATCGACGGCGTCCAGATCTTCGTGGCGATGATCGCCTCGCCGCGGCGATCCCGGACCGCTCGACCGAGCACCGCCTCGGCGCGCCCGTACATCGGCGAGGAGTCGAACAGGCGGACGCCGGAATCCAATGCGGCATCGACGACGGCGTCGGCCACGTCCTGACGGCTGTCAGGGAGATCGAAGGTCCTCCACGTGCCCAACCCCACGACCGGGACGACCATGTCACGGCCGAGTCTGCGTTCCTCCATCACCTCACGCGCTACCCCGGGTCGCCGCGACGGCAATCAACCCGGCCCCTCGGCCTCGAGCGCCAGCAACGCCGACACGGTCGCGCCGAGCTCCCAGCAGGCGTCGAGTCCCTCGCGGCCCGGCTCCCCCAGGACCGTGACTGGATCCTGTGCGCGCCGCCACTGCAGACCCGTTGTGATCATCTCGACCCCGCGGATCGCGCCCGTCGTGTCGCTGTTGCCGTGCACGTACAGGCCGTAGGGACGCCGCTGCGTCCCGTCGAGACACGGGTAGTAGATCTGGTCGAAGAAGTGCTTCAGCGCGCCGGACATGTAGCCGAGGTTCGCCGGCGTTCCGAGCACGTACCCGTCGGCGTGCAACACGTCGGGAGCCGTCGCCGTGAGCGCCGGACGCGTGATCACCTCGACGCCTTCGATACGGCTGTCGGTTGCACCCGACACGACCGCGTCGAACATCGCGTGCAGCGACGGCGAGGTGGTGTGGTGCACGATCAGCAGCGTCGCCATGGTCCGCGTTCCTCAGAGCGCCGCCGCGGCGGTGGCGAGGCGCACGCCGCGCACACCCTCGCGGAGCGGGTCGTCGCCCAGCCCGTTGGTGAGGTATGCGAACGACGTTCCGGTCGCGGGATCGGCCCATCCGATCTGCATGTGCGCGCCGGCGTGGCCGAACGACGCCGGCGAGTTCCCCTCACCGAAGCCCGCATAGCGCAGCGTGTGCAGGCCGTCGGAGCCCGCGACGACGAGCCCGGCGGTACGGTTCACCGGCGCGCCGAGCAGCGGATCGGGAAGTGTGCAGCGGATCGCCCCGGTTGCGTCGGCGAGCACGTCGTCGTCCCACAGGTGGCCGGGGTTGTGCAACAACGCCTGGTAGAAGAGCGCGAGGTCGGCTGCGGTCATGATGCCGCCGCCTCCGGGAACGCCGGCCGCCCGCACGGCGGGATCGTCGAACAGACGCACGAGTTCGTCGCGGTCGCCATTGGGACCGCCGAGCGGAACCAACGGCGCGATCGGGCCCGTGTCGGCCGCGTCGATGCCGAGCACACGCGCAAGTCCGAGCGGACGGCACACCCGGTGCTCGACGAAGTCGCGAAAGTCGGTCCCGCCGAGTCGCTCGATCAGGTCGGCCAGCACCCAGTGCGCCGACGACGCGTGGTACACGAACCGCGAACCCGGCTCCCATTCGACGCGCCAGCGCGCGAACTGCGCTCGCCGCCGCTGCGGATCGGCGCCGTCGGCCGGCAGCATCGGCGCGTTCGGAAAGCCGGCCGTGTGCAGCATCACGTGCTCGACGGTGACCGCGTTCATTCCGCCGGCCGCGAGCTCGGGGACGTACTCGCACACCGGACGGTCCAGTGCGAGCACGCCTTCGCCGACGAGCAGCCAGACGGCGGAAGCCACGATCGGCTTCGTCGCCGAGAACGCGTGGAACCGCGTCGCGTCGGTCGCGTCGCCGAACGTCTCGAAGATCACGAGCTCGCCGTCGCGCGCGATGGCGACCTGACACGCGGGCAGCCGTCCGCGCTCCACGTCGCGACGCGCCAGCTCGAGCAGCGGAGTCGCGTCGAGCACCGTCACGTCAGCCCGCCATGTCGAGTGCGAACCGGGCATGCTCGCCCAACGGGTGCTCCTCCAGCCGCAACGCCGCCACGAGCGAGAACATCGCGAACGGCACCGCGGTGAGGAACACCGCCGGCAGCGCGTGGGCGTAGTCGGACGCGTGCGGATGGGCGACGAGCCCCGCTGTCAGCACCGCACCGAACACCGACGTGCCGATCGCTCCCCCGAGCGTCCGCGTCAACAGCGCGGTCGACGTCGCGATCCCGAGATCCGGTCCGTCGACGCGGTTCTGCAGCGCGAGCAGCGACGTCTGCATCACCAGCCCCACACCGGTCCCGACCACCGCGCCGAACAACGCCATGACCCATTCCGACGTCCCGAGTGACACCGTGGCGAGGAGCATGAGCCCCACGGCCATCAGTACCGAGCCTGCGATCGGCCACACCCGGTACCGACCGGTGCGCTCCACTCGGCTGCCGGCGAGGAGTGTAGCGAGAGCCGTCGCGCTCATCAGCGGGATCAGAAGCAACCCCGACGCGGTGCGGCTCACGCCCGACATGTTGCAGGGACACCGGGACGAAGAAGACGGCGAGCAGATACCCGTTGACCACCCACGTGATGTCGGACACGCCGCCGACGTCCCGGATGATCGACGGCAGCGCGGTCGCGACGATCGTCCCGTCGAGCGTCGACAGCAGCATGCCGAGGTTGAGCCCCACGAACACGACGAACAGCGCACGTCCGGGACGCTCTGCAGCGTTGGACGTGCCCGTCGACGTGAACTCGCGTGCGGTCTCCTGACGTACCACCGGGCCGCACGGTATCCGGCCGGCGATCTAGCGTGTCGCGCCATGGAGCGCGCCGATCGTTTCGAGTTCGCGTTCGAGCCCCGCTTCCGGCCCTTGTTGCTCGGGCTCGGTGTCACGCCCGGAAATGCTGCGGTCACGGTCTCCGATGATCGTGTCGTCGCCCGGTTCGGATCGTGGGTCTGCGAGAGCGACCGCGCCAACATCCGCTGCGCACGACGAACAGGTCCCTACCGGTGGTACCGCGCCATCGGCGTGCGCCTCTCCCTCGCGGATCGCGGCCTCACGTTCGGAAGCACCACCGCGGGCGGTGTTTGCCTCGAGTTCCGGGAGCCGGTGAAGGGGGCGGTCCCGGGCGGGCTGCTCCGTCACCCGGGCCTCACCGTGACGGTGCAGGAGCCGGATCGCCTCGCCGCGGTGTTGCAGGGGCCCGACGGGTAAACGGCCGCGAGCGTCATGCAGTGGTGGGGTGCGCCGGCCACGACCGCGTCGGGCTGGACCGACAGTCGGTGACGAGGCTCGATGACGTGGAAGCTCGCAGAAGCGCGCGCTCAGGTGAGGTGCGTCACCGGCGTCGACTCGAGCTCGCCGCGGGCGCGGAGCTCCTCGACCGCGGGAACCGGCGTGGCGTCGCTGAAGAACCGGCGATCGCTGTAGTCGGCGTCGCGGCTGGTGCCGTCGAGGATCCAGCACGAGGCTTCGAGCGCGATCCCGCTCGGATCGGTGAAGTACACCGAGTGGATGAAGCCGTGGTCGACGACGTCGGTCACTTCACAATTCGCAGCCTTGAGCCGGTCGCGCAGCGCCAGCAACGCGTCTTCGTCGGCGACGTTGAACGAGACGTGGTCGAACTGCGGCGCGCGCCTGTCGGGAATGCCGGCCGGCTTGGCGAAGGGCTCGATGTCGGCACCCCGATACTCGAAGAACGCGACCGTGTTCTGTTCGCCGATCTCGAAGAAGTAGTGACGGAACGAGTCGGTGCCGATGGTCGCGATCAGCCGTGCGCCGAGCACACCATGGTAAAAGCGCACCGTCGCGTCCATATCGTCGGTCACCAGCGCGAGATGGTTGATTCCCCGCCAACGGACCTGCGGCACGTGTGCGTCGGTTCCCATGGGAAGAGCCTACCGTCGCGATCGACCCGACGGCACCGGGAATCGTCCCGGGCCCGTCGCGGTTGAGCCTGCTGTCGGCCGCCATCCGACAGGGGAGGGTGTGCATGACCGCGGACGCCGGAATCACACCTGTGCCGTTCCCCCTCGAGGGTGACGCGCTGCTCGTTCCTCCCGACGCGGCCGAGGTCGACCTGATTGCACGCGCCTTCGCCACCGCGCCCGCGCCGCCCGACGGGCTCACCGAGGTACAACGCGCCGTCCTCAACGCGCTGGTCGAGTCGATGACCGGCCAGTCGGTCGACGTCGCGACGGTCGACCCGATCGGCCCCGCCGAATTCGCCGAGGCGCTCCGTCCGCGCACGCGCGCGTTTCGCACACGGATGGTGCAGACCATGCTCCTCGCCGAGATGCTGCTCGTCCCGTTGCCGGCCGAGGTCGCCGCACGGGTGGAGACGTACGCGGCGTGGCTCGGCGTCGACGACGACATGATGCGGGTCGCCCGCCGTGTCGCGCACGGATCGCTCGGGCTCGCACTGATCGACTTCAAACGCAGTGGCTACTTCGAGCAGATGCTGGCGACGCCGCCCGACCACCTGCACGTGTCGAGCGCGCTGGAGGACGCGTGGCAGTTTCGTTCCGACGACGCTGCGCTGTACCAACGGTGGCACGGGCTCGGCGACTGCCCGCCTGGTTCGTTGGGTCACGACGTCTGGCGCTTCTACCAGGCCCGAGGGTTCACGTTCCCCGGTCATCCCGACAGCGCGCCCCCCAACCTCGCGCAGCACGACTGGGTGCACGTGCTTGCCGGCTACGGGTCCACGGTCGAAGGCGAGATCGAGGTGTTCGGCTTCATCGCCCGCGCCAACGACGACCCGCGGGCGTTCTCGTTGCTCGCCATGGTGCTCGGCCTCTTCGAGACGGGGTATCTCTACGGGGCGGCTGGTCTGTTCCAGTACGACATCCATCACCTGTCGCGCGACGCCGGACGTATGGCGACCCGGCTCGCCGACGCGATGTACCGCGGTGCAAAGGTCGGATGGCATCTCGACGACGCCGGACGCAGCGACGAGACCGACCTGATGACGACCGACTGGTTCCGCTACGCGGACTGGCCCGTCGGGCGCGTGCGCGAGCACTTCGGCGTGCTGCCGAAGTCGCGGCGCGGGCTCGACGCCGGATCCACCACGCCGTGGGAACCCGGTGGGATCTCGCCCTACCAGATCGAGCACGGTCGCGCCGCGGCCGAGGCCGAGGGCCGCACGTACGACTCGTTCGGGGCGACTCCGCTCTGACGATTCGCAGAAGCGAGAGGAGCCGGGCCCTCGTTCCCCCGGTGGGACCCGGCTCTCCTCCTCGCCCGCGGACTCGCGCCAGCGTCTCGCTGTCGCGTGGCTGAAAGGTACAGACGCTGTCGAGAGGTAACAAGAGGCTGAACGCGACATTTCCAGAAAGTCGCGCACGCCGACCTTTGGCGTCCCGAGCTGCGGCTGGGATGATCTCCGCCGTGGCCAGCTCGCGGGACATCGTTGGATCGGATCTCGCGACTGCTCAGCTACCGGCCGACGTCGTCGGCCTGCTCGAGGGCCTCACGACCACACGGGCCGTCCGCCGGTACCGCGACGAACCGGTGCCCGAACCCGCGCTGCGCGCCATGCTCTACGCGGCGACACGCGCACCGAGCGGCTCGAACCGCCAGCCCTTCCGGTTTCTCGTGCTCACCGACGGAGCGAACGCCCGTGAGGTCAAAGCGCTCGTCGGCCGGGCAGCTCGACAGGCCTGGGCTTCCAAACGGGTCGCCGACCGCTACGACGCCGGGTCCGGCGGCGACGCGGGTTCACCCAAGGCCCGCCTCGCGCGCGTGATGCAGCGCTACGTCGACGAGTTCGAGCGCGTGCCCGTGTTGGTCTTGCCGTGCATGGTCCGATACCGCGACCCGAACCCGCTCGAAGGAGCGTCCGTCTATCCCGCGTGCCAGAACCTTCTGCTCGCGGCCCGGGCCCTCGGATACGGCGGCGTGCTGACGCTGTGGCACGCACTCGTCGAATCCGAGCTACGCGCGTTGCTCGCCATCCCGGACGCCACCGCGATCGCGGCCACGATCACGATCGGGCGACCCGCGGGCGGTCACGGACCGGTACGCAGGCGACCGCTCGGTGAGCTCGTCTTCGAGGAGCGGTGGGATCACACGCCGCCATGGGCCGTGGATCCGCCCGGCACCCGGCACACTGCCGCGGGGCCACCGTGGGAACCCATGTAGAACAGGGCGCCGGTCGCTCGACATCTCGTGTCGACGACGAGACGGAACGCCATCGAGACCGCGACACTGCGTGGTCATGTCCGCCGACGCGACCTCGTCGGGTGAACTGGGTTTGCCACCGGCCTCCACGCGTGGTCGAATTCGGCGGCGCCCTGGGAAGAGGTCTCGCTCGTGCTCCGGTTTCGTAGGTTGATCTACCGCTGGCGCGGGTCGCCCGACCCGCTGACATCCGCCCTCATCGTGGCGGGTGTCGCGCTCGTCATCGCGCTCGGGGTGTTCTTCAGCCGACCGACACAACGCACGCCGCAGGCCGTGGGCACCGACGCCGCGGTCCCCTCGACCATCCCCAAGGTGGTCACGGCTGGGCATCTGACCGACGCGTCCACGACGACGAGCCCGCCGACCACCCTCGCCGGAACGCTGCCGCTCACCGGTGCGCCGGTTCCGCCGCCGACCACCGCGCCGGCGTCGTCCACGACGAGCGCGCGGTCCCAGGTCTCGTCGACCGGATTCTCCGCGCCGAACTCCCCCACCACCGCGCCCGCCGGACCACCCGTCGGCCCGCCCGTGAGCGTCACGACGCAGCCGTCCGAGCCCACGACGACGACCACGACGGCCGAGCCGCCGTCAACGACGACGAGCACCACGAGCTCGACGACGACGAGCACCACGGTCCCCGTGCCGACCCTTCCGTGGCCGGTCGGCCGGAGCAACTGAGCCCGCCGCGGGTCGGCCTTACGAGTTGATGTCCTTGCGGCGGAAGTACCAGAACCCGATGCCGCAGAAGACGATCAGGTAGCCGATCTGCAACAGCGCGCCGCGCGCCATGTCCGAGCTGACGGTTCCTTGGGTGAACATCGAGTTCCAGGCATCGATGTAGTGCGTCGGAAATACGTTGCGGATCACGCCGATCGCCCGGATGTTGTCGAGGATCGACGACGTCACGTAGAGCCCGAATGCCGCCGCGCCCGCGCCCGCCGGTGAATCGCTCATCGTCGAGATCATGAAGCCGAAGGCCATGATCGACGTGAGGCTCCATGCCACATAGCCGGTAGCGATGCCGAGATGACTGGCAAGTGCGCTGGCCGACTGGTGCACGCTCCCGAACGGGCCGAGGTCGAGATTGAGGGAGTGCCATCCCCACGCGACCTGTCCCGCGATCAGCGCGGTCACGACGACGATGATCGTGGCGAGGAACGCGAGCACCACGGCGATGCCGAGCTTCACGCCTGCGAGACGTCCACGAGGAATGGGGCGTGTGAGGAGCGCCCGGAGATTCCCCCACGAAGCCTCCGACGCGATGGCGTCACCGGCGAACAGTGCCGCCACGCCGATGAGCAGGAAGCGGCTCATCACCTGCAGGACGGCGGCCGGCAGCAGGAGACCGTCGTGCGTGGCGAGGTAGAAGAGGTTGTCGCCAGCGCCGCCGCCCTCGCCACCGAGCGTCGGTGGGTTCGCCCACAACGCAAACGTGATGATGATGGGGATCGCAGCCATCAACCCGAGCGTGACCCACGTACGGGGCCGGCGGGCCTGCTTCTCCACCTCCGCGCGCACGAGAGCGATCATCGAACGGTCTCCTCACCGAGCAAGCCGAGGAACGCGTCCTCGAGTTGGTGACGCGCGGTCACCGTGGCCACCTTGATGCCTTGGTGCACCAGCGCCTCCACGATCTCCCATCGTTGTGTGCCCGAGAGCCGGACCGACAGACCAGGCCCGTCGGGAGTCACCTCCACCACACCCGGCAGCGCGCGCAGCACGTTCATCGCGCGCTCGACGTCATCGACCTCGAGGTAGGCCGAGACCGCCGACTCGGTGAGGTCCTCGACCGTGCCCCATGCGACCAGACGGCCGCGGTCCATCACGACGACGTGCGAGCACACCTGCTCGACCTCGCTGAGGAGATGGCTCGAGAGCAGCACCGTGGTCCCCTGGTCGGCCACGCGACGAAGCAGCTGACGCACTGCCCGCATCTCCTGCGGGTCGAGCCCGTTCGTGGGCTCGTCCAGCATCAGGAACTCCGGACGGCCGAGCAGTGCGCGCGCCAGTCCCAGACGTTGACGCATGCCCTGCGAATATGTCTTCACCTTGCGGTTGATCGCGTCGCCGAGCCCCGCGATCGCGAGGGCGGTGTCGAGATCCGCGGCTTCCATCGGTTCGCCGCCGGCTTCCCAGTACAAGCGAAGGTTCGCGAGCCCCGACAGATACGGCACGAACGCGCCGTGCTCGATCAATGCGCCGACGCGACGCAACACACGGGCGCTCGGCACCACGCGTTCACCGAACAACTCCGTCTCGCCTGCGGTGGGCTGGACCAGGCCGAGCATCATGCGCAGCGTCGTGGTCTTGCCGGCGCCGTTGGGACCGAGCAGGCCGCACACTTGTCCGCGCTCGACCGAGAAGTCGAGCTTGTCGACCGCCAGCACCGAGCCGCGGAAGCGCTTCGTGAGCCCGCGAACCGAGACGACGGTCTCGCCGGCGGCGGGTGGGTTCACATCGGGTCGGGTGGCCGTACCTGTCGCCATTGATCGTCACCTCGTTGCACTGTGCCGGGACGGCGCATGAAAAGCCTTCCTAGCGTTCGATCCTGAGAAACGGATGAGGCGGCGGGCGGCGCGGCGCGGACCTAGGCTCGATCCATGGCCGAACACAACCTCCAGCAACGACTGCACGACGCCCTGCACCGGGGGCATCGGAAGGTCACCGAAGACGAGGTCGCCGAGATCACCGCGGTCGTCCTGACGATCGTCACCGAGCTGACAGGTGAGCTCGCGCTGGTGATCGCCGAGCTCGCAGACCGCGTCGAGGCGCTCGAAGCCCGCGTCGCCTGACCCCCGGCCGAGATGCTCAGCCCGTGAGCGGCAAGAGCAACGAGTAGACGAGCACGCCCAGCGCCTCGACCGCGGCGATCCCGACGACCGCCGCGACGACGTACTGCAACGGCCCACGCCGGCCTTGCGGTCGCCCCATCCTCATGCCGTGTTCATCGGCAGGGGGCCACCGCCCTTGAAAGGTTCGCCGTGACCACGCTGGGCGGGGAGGGGCGTGGAGACCGGAACGTCGCCGGACGTTCCGAACTCGCGCAGGAACGCACCGCGGCAATGACCGGCTCCCGCGCAGGCGGGACAGCTCAACGGGTCCACCCGTGACGCCCGGCCGAACGACACGTTCCAACACGCCCAGCACGTCTGGCAGCGGTAGTTGATGTCGAAGCCGTTGCTCACGGCGGCAAACCAGGTGGAGCCACACGCCGGGCAGTGACCCATCGGGCCGTTGTCCGATCGAAGCGGCATGGCGGAGCTCACGTCGTGAAACTTCCCATCGTGCGCCGGGTCGAAGCGCGCCGGCCTCGGTTTCGGCGGGGCTCCGGTCGGGACGCGAGCGCGTCAGGAAGCGGTCGCCAGCCGGCGCGGGATGCCCTGGCGGGCGGCGTTGCGCAGCGCGACCCGCATGGCATGTGCGCTCGGCGGTCGAGCGGAGGGGTCGCGTGCGAGGGCCGTCAGCATCACGGCCTCGAGGGCCTCGGGAACGTCGCGCCGGTTGACGGGTGGGACCGGCGCCTGCTGGTGCGCGACCGCGAGCTCGAGCAGATTGCGGCCCTTGAACGGCGGGCGGCCGACGAGCATCTCGAACAGCACGATGCCGAGCGAGTACAGGTCCGACGCGGGCGTGGCGTCGCGGCCTTCGGATCGTTCCGGCGCGAGGTACATCGGCGTGCCGACGACCTGTCCCGGCCGTGTCACGGCGCTCCCCGCGTCCTGCAGGCTCTTCGCCAGTCCGAAATCGGTGAGCTTGACGGTCCGGTCGTCGTCGGCGATCAGGATGTTGCTCGGTTTCACGTCGCGATGGACGAGCCCCTGTTCGTGCGCGGCCGCGAGCGCGCCCAGCACGCGGTCGGTCACGAGCACCGCTTGGCGGAAGGTGAGGCGGCCTCGACGTTTCAACACCACGGCGATGCTCGGCCCGCGCACGAGCTCCGTCACGAGGTAGAGGCGCCCCGCCTCTTCGCCGGCGTCGTAGACGCGCACGATGTTGGGATGGCTCAGGCTCGCTGCGACGCGAACCTCACGCAGGAAACGCGCCCGCCCCTCCGCATCGGCCGAGTCGGCCCGGAGGAACTTGATGGCGACGTCGCGCTGCAGAACGCCGTCATACGCCTCGACGACGCGAGCCATCGAGCCCCTGCCGAGAAGCGCCCGGAGCTCATATCGCTCACCAACCACCCGTGCCACGAACAAAAGAGTAGAGAACGCCAAGGTGAAGGCCGGTGATGGTGACGCGTGGCGGTTCCGCCCCGGTCACGACAACAACTGTGAAACCCCGTACAGCACGATGCCGGCGATCCCCCCCACCACGGTTCCGTTGATGCGGATGTACTGGAGATCCGGACCGAGCAGGAGCTCGAGGCGTCGAGCGGTCTCGTCGGCGTCCCACCGGCTGATCGTTCCACTCACGAGTGATGACATCTCGGTGTCGAAGTGACGGGCGACGTAGCGCACGAGCGATTCGAGCCAGTTCTCCGCGGCCGCGGCGAAGGTCGGATCCTCACGAAGCCGTGCACCCAGCGCGTTGATCCCGCGTTCGAGTGATCGCCGCAGCTCCGATTCCGGATCGCACGCCGACGCGCGCAGGCGCTGCTTCGCCTCGCTCCAGAGCGTCGCAACCCAGTCGCGCAGTTGCGGCTGCGACAGGAGCTCCTGCTTCAGCTGCTCCGCGCGCTCACGCATCGACGGCGAGGTCTCGAGCTCCGTCGCGAGCTGCTCGAGTCGCGCTTCGAGCTCGCGACGGAGATGGTGCTGCGGATCGGCCGCCATCGCCCGCAGTGCATCGCGGGCCGACTCGAACAATCGCTCGTAGATGCGGTCCTCCACCGCCAGCGGGATCCACCACGGCACGTGCCAGCCGAGGCGCTCGCGCAGCTCGTCGTGGTGGGCTTCGAGGTAGCGGTCGAGGCCGGTGAGGGCGACGTCGAGCACCTTGTCGTGACGGCCGTGCTCGGTGAGGAATCGCAGCATCCGTCCCGCGATCGGCGCGAGCGGCACACTGTCGACCTGGTCGCGCAGGATCCGCTCGAGCGCAGTGTGAACATCGTCGTCGTCGATGAGGTCGAGCACCGTGACGATCCCGTCCGCCGCGTCACCTGCGACACGCCGCGCGGTGTCGGGATCGGCGAGCCAGTCGGCGAATCGCCGGAGCACCCCTCCGGCACGGAGCCGTTCGACGATGACGTCGGGCGTGAGGAAGCTCTCCTGGATGAACTCCCCCAACGTCACGGCGAACTGGTCCTTGCGCTCGACGACGACCGCGGTGTGCGGGATCGGCAGGCCGAGCGGATGACGGAACAGGGCGACGACCGCGAACCAGTCCGCGAGGCCACCGACCATCGATGCCTCGGCCGCCGCTTGGAGGTAGCCGGCCCACGTGCCGTGCGCGCCGGAGATCGTCACCCCGAGGAACACGAGCGTCGCGACGCCGAGCAGCGCGGTCGCCCGGCGCCGGGTCACCATGAGCTGACGACGGCGCGCCGGTTCGGAGCGCATCGCGGGCACGCCGGGCTCGACCACGAGGCTTGTCTACCCCCGGAGCCAGCCGGGGATGGGCACCCCTGGAGGGGTCAGGCGCTGCGCAGCTCCTCGGCGCCGGTTGCCGCGGGCGGGTCGGCGAGGCGGAACCCTTCGCCTCGGGCCGTGAGGATGAAGGTCGGATGCGTGGGATCGGTCTCGATCTTGGCCCGGATGCGGCGGATATGGGCGACGATGCGCTCGCCGTCGTCGGGTGACGCCTGCCGCCAGACCGTGCGGTAGAGGTCGTCGCGTGTCACGACACCACCGTCGGCGGCGACCAGCGCGGCGAGGATGCGGAACTCCAGTCGTGTGAGCTCCACACGGCGCCCGTGCCACATCGCTTCGCGACGGCGCATGTCGAGCCGCAACGGGCCCCACTCCAAGGTGGCCGACTGCGTAGTGGCCGGCCGCAGCCCGACGAGGCTGATGCCACGCAACGCCACCTCCTCCGGGCTCACGCTGGGCCCGAGGTGCGCGTGCGCACCGGTCGCGAGGATGTCGCTTGCGCCCTCGGAACCGCCGACGAGGATGATGGCGGCGTGGCTGCGCGTCGCGATCGCGTGCACCACGGACGCGTCGTCGAGCCCGGGCATCCCGCCGTCGATCATGACGACGTCGAAGGCGCTGCACTCGGAGAGCGTCACGAGCTCCGCGGTACAAAAAGCCAAGGTTGGAACCAGTCCGTGTCTGGCGAATGCGTACGCGATCGCGCCGGCCCTACCCGGAAATGCGCTCGCAACCAGCACGGAGCCGATCCGTGAGGACTGCCAGTATTCGTTCATTTGCCCTGCCCCCGTGCAGCGCCCATTACCAAGCATGAGCACTTCCGCAGCCCTCGTCCCAGATGCACCTCGAGGACTGCCCGAGGAGTGAACCTAACCCGCGTCAGGGCAGGGATCAAGGGCTTCATACGCAACTCTTTTCAACATCAGCAACGCTGCGCATTGAGCGCGGACGGCGTCACGGTCAGCGACGCTTGGACCGCGACCCCCGGCGTCGACGAAGCTCCACCGACCCGGCCCCCTCGCCCCACGAACCGGCCCGGCCCAGCCCCTCGAGCTGCGTGCGAACGACGTGCTCCACGAACACGTCGGGTGGGGGCCACGGGAACTCGGGCTTGGCGATGAGCAATGAGGTGATGCCGTGGACGGCAGACCACACCGTGAAGCTGGCGAGCATCGGGTCGCCGCTGATCGCGCCGGCATCGACGCATCGGCGCACCGCCTCGACGAGGTGCGCGAACGCGTCGCCGCCCACCACCTCGGGATCCTGTGATCGTGGCGGGGACGCCGACGGCGGGTTCATGAACAGGATGCGGTACTGCTCGGGGTGCGCGACGCCGAATCGGACATACGCCCGTCCGCGGCACAACAAGCCGTCGACCGGATCCGATGCATCGGCCGCCGCCTCTTCCATCGCCGCATCGAGCAGGGCGAAGTTGCGTTCGCACACCGCGAAGAGAAGGTCTGCCTTGTCGGCGAAGTGGAGGTAGATCGCCGGCGGCGTGACACCGACCGCGCCGGCGACCGAACGGATCGAGACGGCGTCGGCATCCCCGGTCTCGACGATCAACCGCTCGGTTGCATCGAGGATCTCGTCGCGCAGGCGCGGCCCCTCACCGCGCCGGGCCCGCGGCCGGACCATACGCCGTCGTCGCGCACCGGGGAGGCTCACGAGCGCGGCCTTCCGACGGTCTCGAGTTCCCGTGGTGACACCGGATCGGCAGCCGGCCGATTGCCGGTCTCGTGTACTCCGAGCCGCTCGTACAGCCGGTGCAACGTTGCCGGCGCCCACCAGTTCGCGTCGCCGGCGAGTCGCATGAACGCGGGCACCAGGACGCCGCGCACGAGGGTCGCGTCCACGAGGACCGCGAGCGCCATGCCCACACCGAGCAGCTTGAGGAACGACACCTGCGACGTCGCGAAGGCGACGAAGACCACGGCGAGCAATGCCGCGGCCGCGGTGACGAGCCGGCCGGTTCGTTCCAAGCCGACCGCGACCGCGGTGATGTTGTCGGCTCCGTGGTCGTGCTCTTCCTTGATGCGCGACAACAGGAACACCTCGTAGTCCATCGACAAGCCGAACGCGATGCAGAACATCAGGATCGGAATACTGGTGTCGAGCGTGCCGGTCGGGGTGAAGCCGAGCAGACCGGACAGGTGGCCGTCTTGGAAGATCCACACCATGGCGCCGAACGTTGCGGAGAGACTCAGCAGGTTGAGCAGCAGCGCCTTCACCGGCACGACGATGCTTCCCGTCATCGAGAACAGCAGCACGAAGGTCACCACCGCGATGATGCAGCCGGCGAGCGGGACATGGCTGAAGATGCCGTGCTTCGCGTCGACCAGCTCCGCCGACCGCCCGCCGACGACGGCACCGAGCGGAACGGCGTCGGCACGCACCTGCTTCGCCAAGTGTTCCCCCGCCGCCGATTGCGGCTCCACCGAGGGGACGACCGATAGCCAGGTCGCACGCGGTGCGGCGAATCGAGCGGCGGCCGGGCCGGGCGCCGCGACGAACGCACCGTTGACGTAGGACCCCGTGACCGCGTCGACGCGCGCGACGCCCCGCTCTCGTGACAGGTCCCCGGCGAGCCGCGCAATGCGTGCGTCACGGGCGGGACGCGCCGCACCGCCTGTCGGTAGCACGACGGACAGTGCGTTCGACTCGCCCGAGCTGAAGTTGTGGCGCAGCTGGTTCTGCACCTGCCGGCTCGAGGCCGACCGCGGCAGGACACGATCGTCGGGCAGTCCGAATCGGATCCCGAGGAACGGCACACCGAGCAGGAGCAGCAGGGCCACGACGGCTCCTCCGGAACGCACGGGGCGGCGCATCACCGTCGTGGCGAGGCGGTGCCAGAAGCCCTCCCCGACCGGAACGACCTTGTGGTGGATGGGAGCCAGGGAGTCGACCCTGCGTCCGAGCACGGCGAGCAACGCGGGCAACGGGATCAGCGCGGCGACGGCGGCGATCGCCACGACCGCGATGCCTGCGTAGGCGAAGGACCGCAGGAAGAACAGCGGGAACACCAGGAGTGCCGCGAGCGACGCGGCGACGGTGAGAGCACTGAACAGCACGGTTCGCCCGGCGGTCTGCACCGATCGCACCACCGCGTCGTCCGGTGTCGCACCGGCGCGCATCTCCTCTCTGTATCGCGAGACGATGAACAGGCTGTAGTCGACACCGAGACCGATACCCATCGCCGTCGTCAGGTTGAGCGCGAAGATCGAAACGTCGGTGACGGACGCGAGCACGCGCAGCACGACGAACGCGCCCACGATGGCGACACCGGCAATCGCCAGGGGAAGACCCGCGGCGACGATGCTGCCGAACACGAGCACGAGGGCCACGAGGACGAGCGGGAACGTGATCGACTCCGCTCGGCGCAGATCCTTTTCGGTCTGCGCTCCGACCTGTCGGTAGACCTCTGCCTGGCCCCCGACGCGCACGGTGACGTCGGCCGTCGTGCGCGTGAACTTCGGAGAGATCTCCTTGATCCGCCGGCGAACCGCGTCGTCGGAGCCGCTGAGGCGCGCGAGAACCAGTCCTTGTCGCGCGTCACGGCTGCGCAACGGCGGCACACGTCCGAGAGTCCAATAAGAGAACGCGCTCTCGACGCCCGGTTGGCGCGCGATATCGGTGGTGAGCGCGTTTCCTGCCGCCGCGGCCGACGCGCCGTCGACGGTTCCGTGCCGTGCGGTCACGAGCAGTACGAGGTTCGGATCACCGGTGTGGAAGGTGTCCCGCAGCGCGCGCTCGGCACGACTGGACTGCGAGGTCGGGTCCGTGAACCCGCCGTTCGACAGCCGGGCGGCGACACCACCTCCGAACGCCGCGCCCCCGAGAAGCGCCAGCACGACGACGGTGAGGACGGGACGACGCCGGCGGACCGTGAAGCGTCCGAGCCGCTCGAGCATGGGCTGCCCCGATCGTGCGGTGACGAGACTTAACGCCGTTCACCAAACATGGGACGCGCACTCACCGCAAGGAAAAGGTGCCGATCGTGACGGAGGACACCGGTCAGAGGCGGGCGTTGTCAGGGAAGGCGGGTAAAGGCCTCGTTGACGTCGAGGTGCTCGAGCCTCTGGACGCCCCCGCACCGGCAGCGCGGAAGCGTGGGCGGCGCTTCGATCCGGTCGTTCCACGAGGGGCCGTCGTGGTCGAGGCGCCCGCAGTCCGCGCAGCGGCACATGAACACGACGAGGTGGTCCTGGAAGCCGGTGGCGCGGCCCTCACGCCCGCCCGCGCCGTTCCCCCCGTGGTCCATACCGCGGGATCGTGTGCCCATTTGTCGCCCCGGCTACTCCTGCGACGGCTACCTGCCGCCGCGACAGAGGATCGGACCGCCGGGTCCACGACTTGAGGCCGCGCCGACGGGCCGGGGGTCGCGGTCATGCGCCCCTACTCCGGCGTCCGTTCTGACACAGCCGTGTCAAAACGGTGCCAAAGCGGTTCTCAGGCCCCCGCAGCCTGCCGATCTCGCTCGACTTCGTCGAGTGATCCGTACTCGGCGCCGGTGTCGGCCCAGTCCTCGAACTCGATCACGCCGATCTCGGTGAACTTCTCACGCAGCCAACCGTCGGCCGTGTCCAGCAGACCGAGCTTCTTGCAGTTGGGCACGATCTTCGAGAACAGCAACTGCTGGAACACGCGCTGTGCCGGCGGCTGAACCCTGTCCATGGTCCGGTAGATCGCGTCGGGATCTACGCCCATGCGCTCCCACATCTCGGTGTGGGCGAAGCGCCGTTGGAGCCGTCGCGCGACCTCGAACGCGAATTCCTGGCGCTCGCGCAGCTCGGACGCGGTCAACGAGCCGTAGTACTCCTGGAGCGATAGCACGCCGAACGCGACATGACGGGCCTCGTCGCTCATCACGTAACGGAGCAGCTTCTTCAACAGCGGCTCAGTGGTGATCTGCTGCATCATGCCGAAGGCCGCGAGCGCAAGACCCTCCACCATGATCTGCATGCCGAGATAGGCGATGTCCCAGCGCGAATCCCGCAGGATCTCGTCGAGGATGCCCTCGAGGTTCTCGTTGATGCCGTACTGGTTGCCAAGCTTCTCGGCGAGGTAGCGCGCGAACACCTCGACGTGGCGCGCCTCGTCCATCACCTGTGTGGCCGCGTAGTACTTCGCATCGATCCACGGGACCGTCTCGACGATGCGCGCGGTGCAGAGCAACGCGCCCTGCTCACCGTGCATGAACTGCGACAACAACGACTTCTGCAACTCGATGGAGACGGTTTTCCACTCCGCTTCGCCGAAATGGCGAACGGGCGACCCTTCGGCCTCGGCAAGGGCCTGGAACCTCAGCGTGCTGCCGCCACCGAGCTCCTCGCCGACCTTCTCCGGGTCGACGTCGATCGACCAGTCCAGGTCGGTCGAGGCGTTCCATTGCGACGTCTTCGCCTTCTCGTACAGCTTCACGAGGCCGGGACGGCTCTGCTCGTAGTCCCATGTGAACAGGGTGTCGAACTGCGCCGTAACGCCGTGGATGGTGTCGAGCTCGTCCTTCATGCGACTTCTCCCGTGTGTCCTGTGGGCGCGCACGCGTCGAGGAGACGCGCGATCAACGAATGCCAGTCCTCCGAGACCGGCGGCTCGAGCTCGAGCGAGCGCACTGCCAGCGCACCCAACGCGAGCGTGATGCAGAATCGCGTGAAGACTGCGGTGTCGAGCGCCGGATCGATCGAGGCCTCGTCCTTGCCCTGTTCGACGAGACGGGCAACCAGGCTCTCGCGCTCACCGAGCCGTTCGCGCAGCAGTGCCGCGAGCGTGCCGTCGCGACGGGCCGCGACGATCGCTTCGAGAAGCAGCGCGGGCTCGCGCCGCGGCTGCACGAGCCGGTCCCCCAGCACACCGAGCAGCTCCCGCGTCTCGTGCGCGGGCACGGCGGCCAGCAGCGCGTCCATCTCGGTGTCGGCCCGGTCGCTGATCGCGTCGAACAAGAGTTCGGCCTTGCCCCGATAGTTCGCGTAGATGGCCCCCGTGGTCATCCCCGCGGCCCGGGCGACGTCGTGCACGCGGGCGCGTTCGTAGCCGTCCGACAAGAACACCTCGATCGCCGCGGCGATCAACCGGTCACGGGTCGTGGGAGTGGAAACGGCGCTCACACAGGCATGATAACGATCATTATCGAGCCCGTCGACCGTCTGGTCAGTCGAAGACGACCGTCCGGTTGCCGTAGGCGACGATGCGGTGCTCGAGGTGAAGCCGGACTGCGGTGGCGAGCACGACGCGCTCGAGGTCACGACCGCGGCGGACGAGGTCGGGCACCTGATCGCGGTGGCTGACCGACGTCACATCCTGGACGATGATCGGTCCTTCGTCGAGCTCGTCGGTGACGTAATGCGCGGTCGCGCCGATCAGCTTGACCCCGCGCTCGTACGCCTGGTGATACGGACGCGCGCCGGCGAAGGCGGGCAGGAACGAGTGGTGGATGTTGATGATCCGCTCCCGATACCGCCCGACCAACCAGCCGGGGAGGATGCGCATGTAGCGCGCGAGCACCACGAGGTCGGGGGCGTAGCGGTCGAGGATCTCGGCCAACGCTTGCTCCTGCTCGGCGCGACCGTCGTCGGCGACGGGCAGGTGATGGAACGGGACGGCGAAGCGATCCGCCATCGCCTCGAGGGTGTCGTGGTTCGATACGACCGCGACGACGTCCATGTCGAGCTCGCCCAGCTCGACCCGACCGAGCAGATCGGCCAGACAATGCCCTTCGCGTGAGACGAGGAGGACGACTTGGGGCTTGCGATCTCCCGCGTGGAGCTGCCACCGCATGCCGAACCGCTCCCCCACCGGCTCGAACTTGGCGCTCAGCTCGTCGGCGTCCGCCGCCGCGTCGAACTCGACGCGCTGCAGGAACAGTCCGTGGACCGGATCGACGTGTTGGTCGGCGTGGACGATGTTGCCGTCGACCGACAGGACGAATTCACCGACGGCCGCGACCAGCCCCGGTCGATCGCGGCACGCGAGCAGCAGCACGGCGCGCATCGCCGGGCGACCGTACCAGCGCCGGGTATGTCAGCCCGTGAGCGGCAGCAGGAAGGAGTAGACGAGCACGCCCGCCGCGTACACCAAGAGCAGCACAACAGCGAGCAGCACCAACGGCCAGGGGCCGTGGCCGTGCAACTCGTGGAGGAGACTCTCCATGGGTGCAGCATGCGCCCGGGATGCCGCCACGTCCAGGGTCGAACGTCGTGAGGGGTCAACCGGCCGTGCCAGCCGAGCGGGCGAACGCAGTGACGACCCGGCTCCGCCATTCGCGGAGCCGCTCGGCCCGGACCTCGGGGGTGCGCCCCAGCCGCACGACGACGAGGTCCAGCGCAGGGCAGACGAGGATCGACTGACCTTCGTATCCCGCGGCATAGAACGAGCCGTAGTCATCGTCGACGACCCACCAGTGCGCGCCGTACAGCGCGCCGTCGGTCGGGTCGACCGATCGCGGTGTGCGGCCGTGGTCGACCCATCCCTCGGGGAGCAGCCGGCGCCCGTCCCAGACACCGTCGCGCAGGTACAGCAAGCCGAAACGGGCGAAGTCGCGCGCGGTTGCGTGCACGTACGACGACGCGATCCACGTCCCCGCCTCGTCGAACGTCGCCTGCGCCGACGTCGCTCCGATCGGGCCGAACAACCGCTCCCGCAGGAAATGCTCGTACGGCGCGCCGGGACCCAGGACTCGTGCAACGACCCCCGACACGATGTTGGACGTTCCGCTCGAGTAGTTGAACCGCTCGCCGGGCGCCGCGATCAGCGGGCGAGACGCGGCGAACGCCGCGACGTCGTGCCGGCCGCTCCCGAACAGCATCTCGATGACATCCGACGTGTTCGCGTCCTCGTAGTTCTCTTCGAAGTCGAGGCCGTCGCGCATCTGCAAGAGATGATCGAGCGTGATCGCGTGGCGGGTGTCACCGTCGGCTTCCCACGCCGCGACGGGAGCGGGCCCGTCGAGCGCGAGCCTGCCCTCACCGATCAGCATCCCGACGACGGCATGCAACATCGACTTCGCCATCGACCACGACAGCAACGTCGTCTCGGGGTCGACCGGCACATCGGGCGCGTCCCATCGCGGCACCGAGCCCGCATACCGCTCTGCAACGATTCGACCGTGTTGCACCACGACGACCGCGAGCGTCGTTGCGAGCGGCCCGTCGTCGTCGAAGACCTCGTGCAGCAGCGGCTCGAGCTCGACAGCGGCCGGCAGCGTGGCATACGGCCAGTGCTCGGCAGGCCACGGCACGCCCTCGGGCTGCGGAGGGAGGGCAACGCGGGGGCCGTCGGTACGAGCCGGCATCCGAGGCAGGTCGTTCACGACACGGGAACGTAGTGACGATCGTGACGTGTCAGCGAGATGGTGTTCGGCCGTCGCCGAACGGGATCCGGCGCACCCGGTGCTCCAGATCGCCGTGGTCGAGGTGGGCGAGCGGGATGCAGTCGGCGTCGAGCACGCGCGCCACATCGGCCGCGAATCCGAGCCGCAGGGTCTGATCCTCGGCGTCGACGACCAACGCCGGCACGCGAGCCGCGGCAACTCGCGCCGCGGCGGCGTGCGCGGCCGCAACGGGGTCGTCGCCCCCGACGGTCGCTCGGCCGTCGGTGATGAGCACGAGCAGCGGTTCGAGGTTCTCACGACGCGCGCCGATCGCGACCTCGAGCGCCGTGTCCAGCGCGTCGGCCAGCGGTGTGGTGCCACCCGACGGCAGCTCGCTCAGCCGTGCCCGTGCGATCTCGATCGATCCGGTCGGTCGCATGGCGAGCGTTGCGCGCTCACCCGAGAACGCGACGACCGCCACCCGGTTCCTTCGCTGGTACGCGTCGGTGAGCAGACCGAGGGCCACGCCCTTTGCGGCCGCGATGCGCCGCTGCGCGCCCATCGAGCCGGACGTGTCGACAGCGAGGATGACGAGGCTGCCCGAGCGCTCCTCACGGATGGCTTCGCGAAGATCTTCGCGCAACGCGGCAGGCGCGTCGGGAGTCGTGGCCCGCCGCGACGCCGCCGCGACGGCGGTGCCGAGGACAGCGAACGACGTCGTGGAGTCGGTGGCCGGAACGTCGCGGACGAAACGACCGCGAGCACCGACCGACTGCACATGACGGCCCGGCGCGGCAGCGATCGCGCGCTCGATCGACGGAAGTTGCGGCGCGGACGCGGGGGCCGGTTCGACGACTTCCTGCTCATCCGAGCCGGCCGACTCGCCGCGATCGGAACGATGCGTGTCGTCGCGAGGATCTTCGGGCTCGTCGAGCTCGGAGAGCGCCCGATCGAGCTCGTCGCGCGAGAGCCCCGGTTCCTCGAACGGTGTGCGGCGACGTCGGTGTGAGAGGACGAGCGGCGCAACGCGGCGCAGGTCGTCGTCGGCCGCGGTGTCGCGGCCTTCCCAAGCCGCGTGCGCCGCGGCGGCCCGACAGAGCATGAGATCGGCGCGCAGGCCCTCGGCCCGGGCGGCGAGCGCGATGCGGCACGCCGCCGCGATCAGCCGGTCGGTCACGGCCGCGGGGCGAACACCGGCGAGACGGTCACGAAGCGCGCGGTCCGCCGCGACCGCGGCGGCGACCGCGTCCGTATCCGTGTCCGCTGCGAGCTGCGCGGCGACCGCGCTCGCGCGCGTCTCCACGTCGTCGGGCGCGACGACGTCGACCGCGAGACCGAACCGGTCGAGGAGCTGCGGGCGCAACTCCCCCTCCTCGGGGTTCATCGACGCCACGAGCACGAAACGGGCCGGGTGCGTGTGCGAGATGCCATCGCGTTCAACTCGGTTGACACCCGACACCGCGACGTCGAGCAGGACGTCCACGAGATGGTCGGCGAGGAGGTTGATCTCGTCGACGTAGAGCACCCCGCCGTGAGCTGCGGCCAGCAGGCCGGGACGGTATCGGGGCGAACCGCCGGTGAGCAGCTCGGCGAGGTCGAGCGAGCCCACGACCCGGTCCTCCGTCGCGCCGAGCGGCAACTCGACGAACGGGCCACCGCCGGGAACGAGTCGGGCGAGCCCGCGCGCGAGCGTCGTCTTCGCACTGCCCTTGTGCCCGCGCAACAGCACGCCGCCGAGACGCGAGTCGATCGCGGCGAGGACGAGACCCAGCTTGGCGTCGTCCTGGCCGACGACCGCGGAGAACGGCAGCATCGTCATCGCGACTCCTGCCAGGTCTCGGCCTCGAGCAGCGCGTCGCGCAACGACCGCAACGACTCGCCGGACGCGTTCCACAGGCCCCGGTCGGCCGCCTCGAGCAGGCGTTCGGCGATCGACTGGAGCGCCCACGGGTTGGAGCGTTCGAAGAACTTCCGGATCTCCGGATCTGTGACGTACGCCGCGGTGACGCGCTCGTACATCCAGTCGTCGACGACGTGCGCGGTTGCGTCGTAACCGAACAGGTAGTCGACGGTCGCGGCCATCTCGAACGCGCCCTTGTATCCGTGCCGTTGCATCGCGTCGATCCAGCGCGGGTTGACGACCCGGGTGCGCACGACGCGCGCGGCTTCCTCGGCGAGCGATCGCACGACGGGACGCTCCGGGTTCGCAGAGTCGCCGAACCACGCCTTCGGGTCGCGCCCCGTGAGCGACCGTATCGTGGCGATCATGCCCCCGTGCTCCTGGAGGTAGTCGTCGGAGTCGAAGATGTCGTGCTCGCGGTTGTCCTGGTTCTTGATCGCGACGTCGATCGCGGCGAAACGTCGCCGCATGGCATCGGACGCCGGTACGCCGAAGCCGTCGCGGCCGTACGCATGGCCCGACCACGCGATGTACACCGCGGCGAGGTCATCGTCGGAGCGCCACGTCCGCTGCTCGAGGAGCTGAAGGATCCCGGACCCGTACGCACCCGGGCCGGGACCGAAGACGCGCGGGTCACCGTCGCCGGCGGCGCGCACGTAGTTGCGATCATGCGGCTCGCGGAGCGACGCCGCGAGACGCGTCGCGTCGTCGAGCAGGTGCACGAGGTTCGGGAACGCGTCGCGGAAGAAGCCGGAGATGCGCAGCGTCACGTCGATGCGGGGCCGGCCCAGCTCCTCGAGCGGTATGGGCTGAAGCCCGACGACCCGGCGCGACTCGGCCTCCCACACGGGCCGGATACCGAGCAGCGCCAGAGCCTCCGCGACGTCGTCGCCCTGCGTCCGCATGCTTGCCGTCCCCCAGAGCACGAGGCCCACGGTGCGGGGATAGTCGCCTTCTTCCTCGACATGTCGCGCGATGAGACCGTCGGCCAGCGCGCGCCCCACCTCCCACGAGAGCTCTGTG
This sequence comes from uncultured Burkholderiales bacterium, assembly GCA_964548555.1. GTDB lineage: Bacteria > Actinomycetota > Acidimicrobiia > IMCC26256 > JAMXLJ01 > JAMXLJ01. The sequence continues at coordinate 27,068 of CAZJSY010000008.1, read as the reverse complement.
GGTAGGGCCTTCGGATCAAGAGCGTAGAAGTTGCGACCGGTGGGCAGCACGTACGCTCCGCCTCGCGTCAACGCTCCGCTCGGGCCTGCGGGCACGTAGCGACCGTCGAGACCGCGCACGAGGTTGTCGATCTCGTCGCGCGTCTGCGCGAGCTTCGGCACGAGCCACGTGCAGATCCATTGCAGCGTCGGGTGATCCGCGTCGAGCGCGCTCCACGCTCGCGTCGCCGCGGCTTCGACGAGCTCGCGGGCGCGGGCCTCGATCGCGTCGACCATCCGCGGGTTGTCGACGTCGAGACCGACCTCGGCGGCGACGGCTTCACGTAACGACGGAACATGTCCCTGGCGCAGACGGGTGATGGCGAGGACCAGGTCGACGAGCGCGTCGCCGACCGGGGGACGGCCCAGGACGTGGAGACCCCCGCGGATCTGCGCGTCCTTGAGCTCACAGAGGTACCCGTCGACATGGAGGAGGACGTCGTCGAACGAGTCGTCGTCGCGCTGCCCGAGCCCGAGATCGCGGTCGATCGCCGCTTCGCGCAGCAGTGACCAGATCCGCTCGCGGAGCTCGGGGAGCTTCGAGGGGTCGAGCGCCTGCAGCTGCGCGTACTCGTCGAAGAGCTGCTCGAGCCGGGCGAGCTCGTCGTAGGTGTCGGCTCGTGTCAACGGTGGCACGAGGTGGTCGACGACGACCGCATGCGCACGGCGTTTCGCCTGCGCTCCTTCACCGGGGTCGTTCACGACGAACGGATAGAACAAGGGCACGTCGCCGAGCGCGGCGTCCGGCCAACAGCCGGCCGAGAGCGCGAGCGCCTTACCGGGCAGCCATTCCAGCGTGCCGTGCTTGCCCAGGTGGACGACCGCGTGCGCGCCCCACTCCTCGTCGAGCCACCGGTAGAACGCAAGGTAGTGGTGCGCCGGCGGAAGATTCGGCGAGTGGTAGACCGCGACCGGGTCGTCGCCGTAGCCGCGCGGCGGTTGGATCGCGATGAGCACGTTGCCGAGGTCGAGCCCACTGAACACGAGCGCGCCGTCATGCACCCGCTGTGAACCCGGTGCAGGACCCCACGCGCCCTCGACCTCGAGGCGTGCCGCCTCGGGCAGCGTCGCGAACCAGGCGGCATACCGGGTGACGTCCAGCCGGCCGACGGCCTTCGCGAGCTGCGCGTCGGTGAGCTCTTCCGCTTCGTATGTGAGGCCGTCGGCAAGCGCGGCCATGAGCCCGTCGCCGTCGACCGGACGCTGCGTCATCGTGTAGCCGGCCTCGGCAAGCACGTCGAGCAACGTGATCGTCGACGCCGGCGTGTCGAGCCCGACCGCATTGCCGAGGCGGCTCCGCTTCGTGGGGTAGGCACTCAGCACCACGGCGATGCGCCGTCGTTCGGGTGGCGTTGCGCGCAACCGGGCGTAACGCAACGCCAGCCGGGCTACTCGGTGCGTGCGGTCGGGAACGGTGCGGTACGCGCGCACGGGGAGGCCGAGCTGGTCGCCGTCGTCGACGACCTCGTTGAACGCGAACACCGGCGCGATGATCCGGCCGTCGAACTCCGGGATCGCCACGCCGGCAGTGGCATCGTACGGGCCCAGGCCTTGTTCCGACGCTTCCCATGCCGCGCGTGACATCCCCGCGGAGGCAGCTTGGATGATCGGCCGGTCGATCTCGGCGAGGGTTCCGATGTCCCACGTCTCGCCATCCAGGCCTCCGGGACGCCCCGTGGTTCCCGCGCCCGCGGCGATGCCTCCGGCCGCGAGCACCGTCGTGACGAGCACGTCGACGGCGAGCTGCTCGACGAGATCCACCAGCGACCGGACCGCCTCGCCGTCGCGCAGTGAGTAGCACCAGCACGCGATGGCATCGGCGCCCTGCGCCTCGAGCGCCTCGCACAGGTCGTCGACGAACTGTGTGTTCCCGGCGACGAGGTGGGCGCGGTAGAAGACGACCCCCACGAGCGGACGCCCGGCGTCCGGATTCGCGGGACGGCGCCACACGCCGTACGGGGGAATCTCGCGGGGCGGGTCGAAGCCGAAACCCTCGAGCAAGACGGTGTCGGCGACGAAGCGCAGCAGGTGCTCGAAGTTCGACGGACCCCCGTTGACCAGATACGCGAACGCCGCGGTCACGATCCCGCTCGGCACTGTCGACAGCGCGGTGAGCTCAGGGTCGGGAACGGCCTCGCCGCCGAACGCGATGAACGGGATGCCGCGCGCCTCGCATCGCGAGCGGAGCGCGTCGAAACCGTCAGCCCACGCGCGCCGGCCTCGAAGCAAGCGCACGAGCACGCAACGCACGCCCGCCAGGTCGGGCAGGCCGTCGACGGTCCAGGGTTGCGCCGCGCGCACCCGACCGAAACCATCGGGCAGCGCTTCGATCGCGGTGCGCAACGCGAGGATCTCCGTGTCGACGTTGCTGACGAAGAGGATCACGACGAGTACTCCGCCAGCTCGCGGATCCGGCGGTCGAGCAGCTCCGCCGGATCGATCAGGCTGCAGTTGTCGCAGAGACCACCGTTGGTCGTGCGGAACCAGAGACAGCAGCTCCCACGGTCCCAGTACCAACCGTCCCGCCCCGCGTGCTCCACGACGGTGAACGCGCCGAGGCCTGCAAACCACGTGCGGGCCGCGTTCATGAACGCGCCGGCGCGGTCGCGAACGAGCGCGCGGTCGGCCCCACTGGACTCGACGGCGCGGAAGGCGGCCGCGCACGATGCCGCGACGTTGCCCCAGACGAGCCGCTCCCCCACCCGGAAGGCATCGTGGACGTTCATGACGAACGGCAGGAGGTGCCGTTCCACCAGTGCGGCGGCGAGCGCGTCCGCGTCGACGGAGCGCACCTGCGGATCGAGATATGCGACCGCGGACGGGCGGGGCCTGTCGAGACGCACCGCGGTGAGGGAAGGTTCGACGACCGGGACGGGCAGATCCAGCGCGTACGCCGCGAGCGCGACACCGGCGACGCGGAACGCATAGGCCTGCGTGAACAGTGATGCCGCGACGGCGTCGTCGTCGGTCGCGAAGCCGTCCTTCGTGTTGCCAACCACGCGGATCAGCGTGTCGGTTTCGGAGACGAGCGGCGCGCATGACACCCAATCGTCGCCCTCGATCGCCGTGGACGCGCGCAAGTACGACACGTGCGCTGCCACCGCGGTGAGGACTTCGACGAGGCTCACGGCCGGACTCCAAATGCGTCCGCGGGTTGGGCCGATGCCACCAGGTCGATGACCGCGTCGATGTCGAGATGAGCTTCGAGCAGGTCGGCCAGCCGCTCGAGACGCGCTTCACGGGCGGCCGCGAACGACACGTCGCCCGGCGCGAACGTCTTGGCGCGTCGTGTCGCGACCTGTTGGAGGAAGGCGCGCCGGAAATCGTCTGCCTCGAACAGGCCGTGCAGCGTGGTGCCGTGCAGGGCACCGGTCCGCACACCGTCGAGGCAGCGGTCGGCACCGTCGTCGAGCTCCACGAAAGCGTCACCACCGAACGCGTGCACGCGCCCGTGGTGGATGCGGTACCCGTACACAGGATGGCCGAGGCTCGTCCCCGTGCGTCGTTCAGTGACCTTGTCGTCGGCGAAGCACGTCGTCACCGGCAGCAGCCGAAGGCCGTCGACGCGACCGGCACCCGATTCGATCATGTCGTTGATCGAGTGGCCGAGCATCTGGTAGCCGCCGCAGATGCCGAGCACGGTCGCGTCACTGCGACGAATGGCGTCGTCGAGACCGCGGGCCCGCAGCCACGCGAGATCCGAGACCGTCGCCTTGGTGCCGCCGAGGATCACGAGGTCGGGCCGCCCGAACGCGGCGACGTCGGACACGAAGCGCACCCGCACACCCGGCTCGCACGCGAGCGGATCGAAGTCGGTGAAGTTCGACAGCCGCGGCAACTGCACGACGACGACGTCGAGCTCGTCGCAGCGCGCCGGTTCACTCGGAGCCGCGCCGTCGCGCAGTGCCAGCGAATCCTCGCTGTCGATCCCGAGCCCCTCGGTCCAGGGAAGGACGCCGAGCGTGGGAACACCCGTGCGCCCGAGCAACTGGTCGCAGCCGTCGAGGAGGAGGCCCGGGTCTCCGCGCAGCTTGTTGACGACGAACCCGCGCACCATGGAGCGGTAGCCGTCGGGCAGCAGCGCCACCGTGCCGTAGAGCGCGGCGAACACGCCGCCGAGGTCGATGTCGCCGACCACGATCGCCGGCATGCCCGACTCGCGGGCGATTCGCATGTTGACGATATCGTGTTCGAGCAGGTTGATCTCGGCCGGGCTGCCCGCGCCTTCGCACAGGACCACGTCGAAACGGGACCGGAGATCGGCGAGCGCCTCGAGCACGACGGGCAGGAGCGCCAGCTTGTGGTCGTGGTACTCGGCCGCGCCCATGACCCGCCACGGGCGACCGAGCACGACCACCTGGCTGGTGCGCTCCCCTGTCGGCTTGAGCAGGACGGGGTTCATCGCAGCCTCGGGCTCGACACCTGCCGCCGCGGCCTGGATGCCCTGCGCACGCCCGATCTCGTGCCCCGACGGAGTCACGACGGAGTTGAGCGCCATGTTCTGTGCCTTGAACGGCGCAACGCGCGCCCCGGCGCGCGCGAGCACGCGACAGAGACCGGTGACGATCGTCGTCTTGCCTGCGTTCGAGGTCGTACCGCACACCATCAGCGCGCCGCGCAGACCACGCGACCGTGCGGTCACGCGGACAAGATTCCGAGGTGCAGGGCGATGCCGTGCGGTGGCGTGACCGTGATGCCCAATGACGTCTCCCGCGTCAGCGTCTCGGTATGTGGGTGCACAGGTATCCTGGCTCCCGGATCGCCGCTCTCCTCCGGCCTTCCAGCCCCGAGAGGCCGTGGCCGTTGCGCACCTCGAGAGGTGGCGGAGGGTCGCTCCCCGGTCACAGTTGCGGGACAGCCCCGGATTCGCACCGGGTTCCCTGTGTGGCCCGAGGAACTTAGCAAGCCGGGCCCCCGACCGCACAGGCCCGCCGGCGCGACGTTGGTACGGTGCCCGCGATGCAGGCGGGTGACGCGAGCGGCACGCCCCGACGGGTGCTGATCCTCGGGGGTTCCACCGAGGCATCGCGACTCGCCCGCGAGCTGGCTCCGCATGAGACCTACGACGTCACGGTGTCGTACGCCGGACGCACGCGTGAACGGACGTCGACTCCGGGCCGCATCAGAGTGGGGGGCTTCGGCGGGATCGACGGGCTGGCCGACTACCTGGTCTCACACCGTGTCGACGTCGTGCTCGACGCGACGCACCCGTTCGCGGCGCGGATGCCTCACCACGCCGCCGCGGCGTGTGAGCGCGCCGGCGTGGCACGACTACGTGTCTGCCGGCCGCCATGGGAGGCGGTCCCCGGCGATCGCTGGCACGAGGTGGTGGACCTCGACGCGGCTGCGGCGCTGCTGCGCCAGCTCGGCGCTCGGCGCGTCTTCCTCACGACCGGCCGGCAGGAGCTCCGGCCGTTCGCCGGTCTGGTCGACACCTGGTTCCTGGTGCGTGCGATCGAACCGCCCGAGCACATGCCGCTCGCGCGGGCCTCGGTCGTTCTCGACCGTGGGCCGTTCGGGAAGGAAGGCGAAGCCGCGCTCCTACGGGAGAACGACGTCGACGTGCTCGTCACCAAGAACAGTGGCGGCACCGCAGCCGCGGCGAAGCTGGTCGCCGCCCGCGAGCTCGAACTCCCGGTCGTGATGGTCACCAGACCGCCCGGCCCGGCCGGACCATGTGTCGCATCGGTCGACGAGGCGTTGTCGTGGCTCGGTCAACGCGAAGATGCGCCGTCGGACGTAGCGAGCGACGAAGCCGCGGGGTACGTGCGGGGCGTATAGACCCAGGTCCGACCGTTCACGTCGCGGAACGCCTGCGTCGTCATCGAACCAACGATCACAACCGTGCGCATGTCGACGTCGGCGACGTCGAGCTCGCCCAGTGTGGTGACACGCATGCTCTCACCGTCGCGTCCCACATTGCGCCCGAGCACCACGGGCGTCTCGGACCGCCGATGCCCCGAGAGGATCTCGAGAGCGCGACCGAGCTGCCAGGGGCGATGCTCGGAGATCGGGTTGTAGAGCGCGATCACGAGGTCGACCGCCGCGACCGCCGCGAGCCGCTGCTCGACGACGTCCCAAGGCTTGAGGACGTCCGACAACGACAGGCAGCAGAAGTCGTGACCCAGCGGCGCGCCGACCTGCGCGGCAGCAGCCGTTGCTGCGGTGACACCGGGGACGATCGCAACGTCGAGCGCGCGGTAGCGATGGTCGGGGCTGCGGTGGAGCTCCTCGACCACCGCGGTCGCCATGGCAAATATCCCGGGGTCGCCCGACGAGACCACGACGACGTCACGACCCGCGACCGCGAGATCCAGGGCGAATCTCGCGCGGTCCGCCTCCTCCCGATTGTCGAATTTGTGGCGGCGGGCGCGCGACTCGGCCTCGTCGACGAGCGACAGGTACGGGCCGTACCCGACCAGATCGGTCGCGTGCGCGAGTCGATCGGTCGCTTCGGGCGTACGCCACGACGGAGTGCCCGGCCCGAGGCCGACCACGGCCAGCCGTCCGGCCGTCATCGGCGCAGCGCGCCCGCGCTCGGGATGACGACCATCGAGAAGTACGGCGCGCTGATCCCGTCGACGTCCGCGAGCGGCATCGCCCGCTGGCGGGTGGTGGTCGCCCACTCTACGTAGGACGCGCGGTCGAGCACGCCTGCGCGGGTCACCGCGTCGCGCACCTTGTCGAGGTTGCGCCCCACCTTCATCACGACGACCGCGTCCGAGGCCGTGATCCTCGCCGCGAGCTCGTCGCGGGACAGCACGCCCGACAGCACGCTGAACACCTCGTTACGGGAAGCGAGCGGCGCACCGAGCGCCGCGGCGCCAGCGAAGGGCGACGGGACCCCGGGCACGACCTCGCTCGCGTACGACTCGTGCAACCGGCTGTGCAGGTACATGTACGACCCGTAGAACAACGGATCACCCTCGCAGAGCACCGCGACGTCGACGCCGGCGTCGAGCACCTCGGCGACGCGTTTTGCGGACTCGTCGTAGAAGTCGGCAAGGAGCGTCTCGTAGGTCTCCGCTGACACCGGCTCCGTCGTCACCGGATAGACCAGGCGCATCTCGGTGTGGTCGGAACGCAGGTACTGCTGGACGACGCGACGCGCGTTGCTCTCGCGCCGCGTCGCGCAGAAGTACGCGACCACGGCGCACTGCTCGACGAGGCGAACCGCCTTGACGGTCAACAGCTCGGGGTCGCCGGGGCCCACTCCGATCCCGTAGCAGCGGCCCGTGGGGTGCCGGTCGCTCATCGGTCGCTCATTCCGGATCGCTCGCCAACGCGTTGACGGCCGCAGCAGCGATGGCGCTGCCACCGCGCCGCCCGTGAACCGTGAGGAACGCCACGCCGTGCGGGCGTTGCGCCAGCGCGACCTTCGACTCGGCGGCGCCGACGAACCCGACGGGCACACCGATGATGCCGGCCGGTCGCGGAACCGACTCGTCGTCGAGCAACTCGAGCAGGCGGAACAGCGCGGTGGGGGCGTTCCCGATCGCCACCACCGAGCCTTCGAGCAGTGGAACCCACGCGTCGACCGCGGCGGCCGAACGGGTGGTGCCCATGGCCGCCGCACGCGCGCCCACGTCGTCGTCGCGCAGTGTGCACCGAACGGCGTTGTCCGCCGGCAGGCGCCCTCGCGTGATCCCGTTCGCCAGCATCATCGAGTCGGTCATCACGCCGGCACCCGCTCGGAGCGCAGCGCGGATCGCGTCGCCGGCGCCCGGGGACCAGTCGAGGTCGTCGACGAGATCGACCATGCCGCAGGCGTGCACCATGCGAACCGCGGCCGCTTCCAGATCTGCGGGTACGCGGGCGAGGTTCGCCTCGGCTCGGATCGTGGCGAACGACTGCCGGTAGATCTCGGCCCCGTCCCGCAGGTATCCGTCGAGCCCGTCGACCGCTTCGGATGGTTCGAACCGCCCCGACCGTTGGGACGTGGTCATGTCGGCGTTCCCTTTGCGCCGATGCGCTGGAGGGCGTCCCTCAGGCCGAGGCCCGACGCGACGCGATCACCGAAGCGGGTGTCGGTCGAGCCCGGCGCGCCGGTATAGAGCTCGTATCGACCGCGCGTTGGCCCGGCGACCAGTGAGACGTCGGCCGGCCGCGGTCGAGCACATCCTTTGTCGCAACCCGACACGTGCAGGGAACGCGGACGTTCGGCGGGCGCGACCGTGGCGAGATGTTGGATCACCACGCGCGCATCGGCCTGCGTGTCGGCAAGGCCCGCGGCGCATCCGCACTCGCCCGCGCAGGCGACCACGACGTTCGCCGGGTGCGCCGGGTCGCACACGAGTCCGAGGTCGTCGCACGATGCGAGGACCGCCTCCACCTCGGTCGCGGAGACGTGGGGCACCACCAGCCCGCGCCAGGGTGTGACCCGCACCTCACCGCTTCCGTGCTGCTCGGCCAGCGTCGCGAGCCGGCCGAGCACGAGCGGGTCGAGCCGGCCCAACACCGGCACGCCGCCGACGAACACGCGCCCGCCGTCGCGCTGTGGATGCGCGCCCACAGGCGACATCGACTCCGCCCCGGGCCCGCTGAGCTCGGCACGGTCGGAGGCGACGATGGCACCGCCCGACCGCTGCTCGAGCTCACGCCCCGCCCGCGCCCGTCCGAGTTGCGCGACCGCGTCGGCGGCGCGGCCGAACGGCGCGCACATCTCGATGAGCGCGTCGATCGCCTCCAGGGCGTGCGGCGCGTCGACGTGCAACACCGGCTCACCCGCGCGGAATGGCACTGGGAGCCCCGACGCGAGACGGATCTCGTACCACACCGATCCGTCGGCGGCACGCGCCGCGCCCAAGGCGATGTCGTGGACGCGACCGCGTACGTGCACGGCACCGCCACCGTCGACGAGGACGCCGAACTTCGGCGACAGTCCGACCGCGGCCGGCGAGGCGAGGCGGGCGGCGATCGCGGCGACCAGCGAGCGGGTGTCGAGAACCTCGTCCTGGTCGATTCCCGCGGTAGGGCTCGCGAGCACGTTGCGACGTTCGTCGGCGTCCGGGTCGGGCAATGCGAGCCCCGTGGCGACGAGCGCGTCGCGCGCTGTGGAGGTCGCGCCCGGCGGCACGCCGCGGAGCTGGAGGTTCGCGCGATTGGTCAGCTCGACGGGACCGGCTCCGAGCTCGTGCGCGAGCGTGGCGAGCGCACGGGCGGCCGGTGCCCGAAGCACCCCGCCCGGCAGGCGGATCCGGAGGAGCGCGCCGTCGAGCTCGAGGAAGGGGGCGTGCACGCTCGGACACGCGCCGCGCCCGGCACGTGATGCCGGGGCTGCCGTCGATGCCACGCCGGCAACCGTAGCGCCTACGTAGGGCATGCTGCCCTATGTGCAGGCTACGGTGCGGACGCGGCGAGGGAACGGAGCGTCATGGCACAGGCCTCACGGCTGTTGGTCAACACCGGAACCGGCAAGGGCAAGAGCTCCGCGGCCTTCGGTGTGATGGGGCGGGCCTGGGCCCGGGGCTGGTCGGTCTGCGTCGTGCAGTTCGTGAAGAGCGAGAAGTGGCGAGCGGGCGAGCGCAAGCTCGCCGATCATCTCGGCATCGAGTGGCACACCCTCGGCGACGGCTTCACGTGGGAGTCCACCGACATGGACGAGACCGTCGCGAAGGGCCGCCACGCCTGGGACGTCGCGGCGCAGAAGATCCGCAGCGGTGAGCACGATCTGGTGATCCTCGACGAGGTGACCTACACCGTGAAGTACGGCTGGGTGCCTGTCGACGACATCGTGAAGGTCTTGCGGGACCGACCCGCGCGCACGAACGTGGTCGTGACCGGACGGTACGCGCCCGAGGAGATCGTCGCGATCGCCGACACCGTCACCGAGATGGTGAAGGTGAAGCACGCGATGGATGACGGGATCGGTGCTCGCAAGGGCATCGAGTTCTGACCGACGTGACGTGATGCTCGGCCCGCGCGTCGTCGTCGCCGGTACGGGCTCCGGTGTGGGCAAGACCACGATCGCGAGCGGCCTCATGGCCGCGTTCCAGCGACGCGGTACGAAGGTCGCGTCGGCGAAGGTCGGACCCGACTTCATCGACCCCGGGTATCACGCGCTGGCAACCGGCCGTCCGGGGCGAAATCTCGACCCGTGGATGTCGGGGGCGAACGCGATCGCCCCGCTGGCGGCGCGCGCCGCCCACGGTGCCGATCTCCTCGTGGTCGAGGGGGTCATGGGGATGTTCGACGGAGCCCGTGACGGCACGCCTTCGTCGACCGCGGAAGTGGCGGTGTTGCTCGACGCTCCCGTCGTTCTCGTCGTCGACGCTTCCGGGCTGAGTCACTCGATCGCCGCCGTCGTCCATGGATTCGCCACGCTCGATCCCCGAGTACGGGTGGCGGGCGTCATTTGCAACCGAGTCGGCTCCGCCCGGCACGAGGAGATGCTCCGCGCGGCCATCGAACCGAGCGGCGTGCCCCTGCTCGGCGCACTACGTCGTGACGACGCGTTCGGGTGGCGCGATCGCCACCTCGGCCTCGTACCGGTCGTCGAGCATCCCGACACGGTGCGCGCGGCGCTCGACGAGCTCGCGCACGCGATCGAACGTTCGTGCGACCTCGACGCAATCGCTCGCCTCGCGGCCACTGCACCGGCGCGCGACGCCGGCGAACCACCGCTGCCCGAACGCGCCGCCGAGGTTCGCGTCGCGGTCGCCGGTGGACGCGCGTTCAGCTTCATGTATGAGGACAACCTCGAGGCGCTCGCCGCGGCGGGCGCCGAGCTGGTGCCGTTCGACCCGTGCGAGGACGCGCGTCTACCCGAGGACTGTCGCGGGTTGATCGCGGGCGGAGGGTTCCCCGAGGTGTACGCGTCCGCGCTCGCCGGCAACGAACCCCTGCTGCACGAGGTGCGCCGCCGCGTCGACGGCGGACTGGTGGTGTGGGCAGAGTGCGGTGGACTCCTGTGGCTCTCGCAACGTCTGGACGACCTCGCCATGGCCGGTGTGGTGTCGACGACGGCCGCCATGGGACGGCGCGTCACACTCGGGTACCGGCACGCGCGCACGACCGCGCCGACGCCGCTCGGCCCGCCCGGCGTCGAGGTGCGCGGCCATGAGTTCCATTACTCGACGGTGTCGCCGCCCGGCGGCGCCCTGCGCGCAGTGACCGCCGGCGCGGGCTCGCCGCCCGCGTTCGCGACGCCACGCCTGCTCGCGTCGTACCTCCACGTGCACCTCGGCGCCGCGCCGGAGCTCGCGGCGGCGTTCGTGCGATCAGCCGCCGGAGCCTGACGCCGCCGTCCCGGGCGTCTCGAAGGGCCCGGGACCGATCGACTGCCCTATGTGTACCCTACGTGCGTGCTGAAGACGTCCGTGTACCTGCCGGAGGGGTTGAAGGACCAGCTCGCCACGCTCGCCCGGCGATCGGGGCGCTCGGAGGCCGACCTCGTACGGCTTGCCGTGGACCGTCTGGTGCGTGCCGCCGACGCCGAGGGCACGCCCGGAGCGTCGCCGCGCCAACGCATCCCCGGGCCCCGTCTCGTCGGTGTCGGCGTCGGGCCCGGAGATCCCGGACTCGTCACCCAACGCGCCGTCGCCACGCTGTGCGACGCGGAGCGCGTGTTCGCCGCGTCCACCGCGCCCGACGCGATCGGACGCGCGGAAGCCGTCGTGCGCGCGGTCGCGCCCGAAGTGCGCGTCGACCGGCTCACGTTCGACATCGCCGGCGATGCCCGCGCGCGTTCCGCGTCGCTCGACGCAGCCGCGACCTCCGTCGTCGACGCACTCGACACGGGGGCCGTCGTCGCGTTCGTGACCCTCGGCGATCCGAACGTTTACTCCACGTTCCCCGCACTCGCGCGCATCGTCACCGCGCAACGTCCTTCGGTTCCCGTCGGCACGGTGCCGGGCGTCATGGCGTTCCAGGAGCTCGCAGCCGAGACCGCGGTCGTGCTCGCGGAGGAAGGCGAGCATCTCGTGCTCGCTGTCGCCGACGGTGACGCGACCCTGCTCGACACGATGCTCACCGACACGGGCAGCACGATCGTGCTCTACAAGGGCGGCCGGCACCTCCCGTCGGTGGCCGACACGTTGCGCAGCAACGGGCGGCTCGACGGCGCGGTCGTCGGCGAGATGCTGGGCCTGCCCGGTGGGCGGTCCGCGCCGGTTGCCGCCGTTGCCGACCGACCGGCTTCGTATCTGGCGACGGTCGTCGTGCCCGCGGTGCGCGAGATGGTCCGATGATCTCGTTCGTCGGCGCCGGGCCCGGCGCAGCGGATCTCATCACCATGCGTGGGGCGCAACGTCTCGCCCGCGCCGATGTCGTGGTGTGGGCGGCGTCGCTCGTGCCCGAGGCGTTGTTGTCACACTGCAAGCACGGGGTCGTCGTCCACGACTCGAAGTCGATGACCCTCGAGGACGTCACCGCGGTGTACGAAGCGAATCCCGACGCCGAGATCGTGCGGCTGCACTCGGGCGACCCGACCGTATATTCGGCGATCGGCGAGCAGATCGACTGGTGCGTCGCGCACGGGCGCGCGTTCGAGATCGTCCCCGGCGTCGGCTCGCTGGCCGCGACGGCCGCCGCCATCGGTCGGGAGCTCACGTCACCTGCAGTCGCACAGAGCGTCGTGCTGACGCGACTCGCCCACCGCACGGCTGCGTCGATGCCCGACAACGAGGGCGTCGCCCCGTACGCGCGTGTTGGCGGAACAATGGCTGTCTTCCTCTCCGCGGCCCGCCCCGACGAGCTGCGTGCGGAGCTCCTCACCATCGGCTCCGCGTTCGGAACGGAGACGCCGGCCGTGATCGCGTCCCGCGTCACCTGGCCCGACGAACAGATCGTGCACACGACGGTCGGTCGCCTCGCCGACGACCTCCGGGCCGTCGGCCGCACGACCACGGTGTTGGTGCTCGTCGGTGACGCGCTCGCACTCCGGGAAGTTGCCGCGCGCAGCCACGTCTACGCTGCCGACTACTCGCATTCGTTCCGGTCGGGATCGGGCGATGCCTGAGGGATCGAAGACGATCAGCGTCGTCGGTCTCGTCGGCGGTGAATGCTTCGGGGCCCACGCCCGTGCCGCGATCGACGCGGCGACGATTGTCGTCGGATCCGATCGGCAGCTGAAGCTCGCCACGCCGCCCGCCGGCGCGGAGCTCGTGCCGCTCACCGCGAACCTGTCCGAAGTCCTCGACGTGGTCGCACGTGCGCGCGAAGACGGCGCACGCATCGTGGTCCTCGCGTCGGGCGACCCCGGGTTCTTCGGCATCGTGCGGGTACTCGCCGCGCGCTTCGGATCTGCGTCGTTGCGGGTGTTCCCTGCCCCGTCGTCGGTCTCGTTGGCGTTCTCGCGGCTCGGATGCTCCTGGGACGACGCGGTGGTCGTGTCGGCACACGGTCGAGCGCTCGACGACGCGGTCCGCGAGGTGCTCGACGCAAACAAGGCCGCCGTTCTGACGTCGCCCGACCACCCGCCCCGGGCGATCGGCGCCGCGCTGCTCTCGCACGGCTGTGGACCTCGCGACGTTGCCGTGTTGACACGGCTGGGTGAGCCGGACGAGCACGTGTTCCACGGGGATCTCGCCACGCTTGCCGAGTCGACACTCGATCCGATGTCGATCGTGGTGCTGCGCCAGCCGTGCCGCGAGGAGCGTCCCAAGACGCTCTCATGGGGCATGCCGGAAGCTTGCTTCGCTCACCGTGACGGGATGATCACCAAGGCCGAGGTGCGTGCCGTGGCGCTCGGCAAGCTGCAGCTCCCGCACACCGGTGTGCTCTGGGACATCGGAGCCGGGAGCGGCTCGGTCGCGATCGAGGCTGCGCGTCTCGCCCCGCGACTGAAGGTCTTCGCGATCGAGCGCGATCCCGACAGCGTGACGCGTATCGCCGCAAACGCCGAAGCGCACGGCGTCGACGTCCACACGGTGACGGGCGCCGCGCCCGAAGTGCTCGCGACGCTGCCCGATCCCGACCGCGTGTTCCTGGGAGGCGGAGGCACGGCCGTGCTCGACGCGGCACTCGGTCGTCTGCGTCCCCGCGGTGTGGTGGTGGCGAACTACGCGCTGGTCGACCGTGCCGTCGCCGGATGGCAGCGCCTCGGCAACGTCGTGGAGGTGTCGGTCGCGCGCGGAGTCGCGCTCGGTGAGCACGGTGTCAGGCTCGCCGCCGAGAACCCGGTGTTCATCTGTTGGGGTCCCTCGTGACACAGCCGACGCTCACGTGATCGTGCTGGTTCTCGGCGGAACGCGTTCGGGCAAGTCCGAGATCGCCGAGCGCATCGCGTCGACACTCCCCCAACCCGTCACGTACGTCGCCACTGCGCGCGCAGTCGACGACGTCGACTTCGAGACCCGCATCGCGAAGCATCGCGCACGCCGGCCCGATACGTGGCGCACCCTGGAGGAGGCGGAGGACCTCGCGGGCCGTCTCCTCGATCTCCGCGGCACGGTGCTGGTCGACTCGATCGGTACCTTCGTCGCCGGTCGGCCCGGATTCGCCATCGACGTCGACGCGCTGTGCCGCGCATGCACCGCCCGCGGCGGGGACACGGTGCTCGTCGCCGAGGAGGTCGGCCTCTCGGTCCACGCACCAACCGAAGCGGGCCGCCGTTTCACGGACGCCGTGGGCGACTGCAACCGTGGGCTCGCCGACGTCGCCGACCGGGTCGTGCTCGTCGTTGCCGGACGGACGCTCGAACTCGGTGCCGTCGATGCGTGACGCACTTGCGTTCCTTACGACGTTCGGACGTCGAGGCGGCCGCCTCCGCTCTGATGCATTTGCATGGTTCCCACTGGTGGGCGCCGCGCTCGGTGCAGCGCTCGGCGGTTCGTGGTGGATCGCGGACCGGTTGTGGCCCGAGGCGGTGGGGGCCGCGCTCGTGGTCGTGGTCGACCTCGGTGCCACCGGGATGCTGCACCTCGACGGTCTGGCCGACGCGGCCGACGGCCTGCTACCGCACGCGCCGCGGGACCGACGCCTCGCGATCATGCGAGCGCCCGACGTCGGCGCGTTCGGTGTCGCGGCGGTCGCGGTTGCACTCCTTCTCCGGTTCGCCGCGCTCGCGTCGCGCCCGGTCTCGGTCCTTCTCCTCGTCGGGATCTGGGCCTCGGCTCGCGCGCTCGTCGCATCGGTCCCCGCGACGATGACCTACGCGAGGGATGCAGGTATCGCCTCGTCCCTCCTCGACGGCGCGCCGCGGTGGCCGGCCCTCACGATCCCGATCGCCCTGGCCGCGGCGGCGGTTGGCGCAGGTATCGCGGGGGCGGCCGGCGTCGGTCTCGGTGTGGTCGCGGGGGTCGGCGTGCTCGCCCTCGCGCAGCGCCGGCTCGGCGGCTTCACCGGCGACGTTCTCGGCGCCACGATCGTCGTCACCGAGACCGTCGGTCTCGTCGTGGCCGCGGCACGATGGTGAGGCTGGCGCTGCGCCGGCGCGCCACTGCGGTCGCGTGCGGACTGGTGATCGACCGTCTCGCGGGGGAACCGCCCGCACGTGTGCATCCCGTCGCGGGCTTCGGCCGTGCGATGGAGACGTTCGAACGGCGCTTCTACGCCGACAGTCGAGGGGCAGGCGCGATCTACGCCGCGAGCGGGCTCGCGCTCGGCTTCGCCGCCGGTTCGGTGTGCCCCGTCCCGATCGTCGTCGCCTGCACGACCGCCGGACGTGAGCTGCGCCGTGTCGCTTCGAAAGTGCGCGACGCGGTCGTATCCGACGATCTCGAGCAGGCACGAAGTCAGGTGACCGCGCTGGTGGGCCGTGATCCCTCGATGCTGGACCACTCGGGACTCGCCGCCGCCGTGATCGAGTCGCTCGCCGAGAACACCGTCGACGCCGTCGTCGCTCCGGTCGTGTGGGCGCTGGCCGGGGGAGGTGGTGCAGCCGCCGCGTACCGGGCGCTCAACACGATGGACGCGATGGTCGGGCACCGGTCGGCGCGCTACGAGCGATTCGGCTGGGCGAGTGCGCGCCTCGACGACGCGGCCAACTACGGGCCGGCGCGTGTGACCGCCGCGCTCGTCGCGCTCGTCCGGCCGGCCTCGGCGTTCGCCGTGCGTCGAGCGGTGCTCCAGCACGCGCCGGAGCACCCGTCGCCCAACGCGGGCGTCGCGGAGGCCGCGTTCGCAGCCGCGCTGGGCGTAGAGCTGGGCGGACCGTTGCGATACGGCGACCGGCACGAAGAACGGCCCAAGCTCGGCTCCGGTGCGCGTCCGACCGTCGCCGACATCGATCGCGCACTCGCGCTTGCGTCACACGTCGAGCTCGCGCTCCTCGGAGTGCTCGTCGCAGTCTGCCTCGCAGCGAGGCCCCGATGATCCCGGCGCCCGGCGCGCACGGTGGCGACGGTGCGCGACTCGCACGCGCGCTCGGCATCCCCGTCGCGGCCGTGCTCGACCTCTCCATGAGCGTCAACCCGTTCGCCCCCGACGTCGGGCCGCTCGTCGTCGATCACGCCGGCGACGCACGGCACTATCCGGAGGCGTCGCTCGCCACCCATGCCCTGGCACGGGTGCTCGGCGTTCCAGCGGAGCGCGTCGTGCTCACCAACGGCGGAGCTGAGGCGATCGCGCTCGTCGCGGCGGAGTTCCCCACCGGAACGGTGGAAGGCCCGGAGTTCTCGCTGTACCGGCGTCATCTCCGGACGTGCTCGCCCGACGCGCCACGCTGGCGTTCGAACCCGAACAACCCCACCGGCCGGCTCGCCGCAGCGGGCGACACCGCCGCGGTCTGGGACGAGGCCTTCTACCCACTCGCGACCGGGCAATGGACACGGGGTGACGACGCGATCGTCGTGGGCTCGCTCACGAAGATCTTCGCCTGCCCCGGACTGCGGGTGGGCTACGTCGTGGCGCCGGACGTCCAGACCGCGAGCCGCATCGCGCGTCGACAACCGGAATGGTCGGTCAACGCGCTGGCGTGCGCGATCGTCCCGGAGCTGCTCGAGCTCGCCGACCTTACGCGATGGTCGGATGCGATCCGCCGCGCTCGCGCCGACCTCGTCACCGGCCTGGAGTCGTACGGCCTCGAAGCCGACCCGTCCGACAGCAACTTCGTGCTCGTTCGCGACGCGCCACGCCTTCGTGATCACCTCGCAACGGGCGGCGTGCTCGTGCGCGACACCGCGAGCTTCGGCTTCGCCGGCGGCGTCCGCATCGCCGTGCCCGACTCCGATGGACTCGAGCGACTGTTGAAAGCACTGGAGGGATACCGATGAACAGCGACGCTCTCGACACTGCCGGCATTCCAGGCATCGACGCGGTCCTGTTCGACGTCGGCGGCACGCTCGTGGAGCAGGCCGCGGCCGGGACCGCCGTGGTCGACCTGGTCGCGCGGCCGTTGCCCGGCGTGGTGGACGCGCTGCGGATGCTCGCGCCACATCACCGGCTGGGCGCCGTCACCGACACCGCGACGATGGACGAGTCCACCGTGCGCGCGCTGCTCGCGCCCGCAGGAATCGACGCGCTCCTCCAGGTCGTGGTCACGTCGAGCGACGTCGGCGCGGCGAAGCCCGACCCCCGTGGTGTCCTCGAGGCGTGCAGCCGTCTCGGGGTCGCGCCCGACCGCACGCTGCTCATCGGCGACAGTGCCGTCGACCGTGACGCGGCTGCACGCGCCGGAGTCGCGTTCGTCGCAGTCGACGCAGGACTGCCGGATGCGATCGACCGTGAGTTCACGTCGCGTTCCGGACCGTTCGCCCAAGCCGTCGGTTCGGTCACGCCGCTCGACGGCGACGCGCGCGCCGCGGCCGAGGCCCGCCAGGCGCAGCTCACCAAACCGGCCGGGTCGCTCGGACGCGTCGAGTCGCTCGGCAATCTCGTCGCCGCGATCACCGGCCGCTGTCCACCTCCTGTTCCCAGCCGACCGGTGGTCGTCGTCTTCGCGGGCGATCACGGCGTGGTCGCGTCGGGCGTCACGCCGTGGCCCCAGGAGATCACCGCGTCGATGGTCGCCAACTTCGCGGCCGGTGGTGCGGCGATCAACGCCTTTGCCCGGCAGGTCGGCGCCGATGTGCACGTCGTCGACGTCGGAGTCGCGACCGACCTCCACGGCCTCCCCGGCGTCGCGCACCGCAAGGTCCGGCCCGGCACCGACGACCTCATGAGCGGTCCGGCCATGACCAGTGCCGACGCACGCGCCGCCCTCGACGTCGGCGCCGACGTCGCGGCCGAGCTCGTCGCGCTCGGTCACGACCTCCTCGTCACGGGCGACATGGGCATCGGGAACACGACCGCCTCGGCGGCGCTCATCGCCGCCTTCACGCACACACATCCCGACGCAGTTACCGGACGCGGAACCGGCATCGACGACGCGATGCTCGCCCACAAGACGAAGGTCGTCGCCAACGCGGTCGGACGCGTCGAGCGCTACCTCGATCCCATCTCGGTGCTGGGCGAGCTGGGCGGGCTCGAGATCGCCGGGCTCGCGGGCCTCATCGTGGGCGGAGCAGCCGCCCGTGTTCCGGTCCTCATCGACGGCGTCATTGCGTGCGCCGCGCTGACGGTCGCCGACGCGCTCGTCCCCGGCGTCGCCGACCACTGCATCGCCGGACACCGCTCGTCGGAGCCGGGTGCGACGGTCGCGCTGGCACACCTCGGGCTCGATCCCGTGATCGATCTCGGACTGCGCCTCGGTGAGGGAACCGGTGCGTGCCTCGCAGTGCCGATCGTCCAGGCCGCGGCGCGCATCCTGAACGAGATGGCGACGTTCGACGAGCTCTGATCGACGATGAAGAAGGTGTACGTGATCGGCATCGGTGCGGGTGACCCCGACCATCTCACCGTTCAGGCGATCAACGCGATCAACGAAGTCGACGTCTTCTTCGTGGCGGACAAGGGCGGTGAGAAGACGGAGCTCGCCGCGATGAGGAAAGAGATCTGCCGGCGCTACGCGACCGCGAAGCCGTTCCGGATCGTCGAGGTGGAGGATCCGACACGTGACCGGACCGAGCCGGCGTATCGGGACGCCGTCCGCGCATGGCATGACGCGCGGACCGATCAGTACACCGCCCTGGTGGAGCGGGAGCTCGACGACGGCCAGTGCGGCGCGTTCCTCGCCTGGGGCGATCCGTCGCTCTACGACAGCATCCTCCGTATCCTGCGCGAGATCGCGTCACGGCGCGGTACGGATTTCGACTACGAAGTCGTCCCCGGCATCAGCAGCGTGCAGGTACTCGCCGCGAGGCACCGCATACCGCTCAACGAGATCGGGGGATCCATCGCCATCACGACGGGACGGCGGCTCGCGTCGTCGGGTCTCCCCGATGACTTCGACCACGTGGTCGTGATGCTCGACGGCAACTGCGCGTTCACGACGGTCACCGAGGAGGTGGACATCTACTGGGGCGCGTACCTCGGCACCGATGACGAGATCCTCGTCTCCGGCCGGCTCCGCGACGTGGAAGGCGAGATCGAGCAGCGCCGGCGCGACGCGAGGCAGGCGAAGGGTTGGATCATGGACACCTACGTGCTGCGCCGCAGGCCTGATCGCTAATGCGTCACCGTGAAGGTCGTCACCGTCACTACGACCAAACATGTCGCGAGCAAGACGGGCGCCACCCGCCGCGGTCGTAGTAGCACCATCCCCGTACCGAGCGCCGCGAGACCGACACGCCTGCGCAACCGGCGGACGCGCCGACGTCCGAGCAGACGCTCGAGCGTGCTGGGCGGCCGTCGCACGACGACGAAGCGTTGCATTCCAGACCTCCGACCGCCCGCGGACCGCCAGCTTCCCGCGCGCGAGACACCGTCCACAAGCATCAGATCAGCTGGTGTCTTCCTCGGGCCGGTTCTTCGGGTGGCGCGGGTCACCGGGCGGCACCATTGCGCGCTTGCCGGTGCCTTCGACGAGCGCCCATCCCCCGCGGTGCTTGCGCCTGTGGTGGTGCGCGCACAGGGGGTCGCACTCGTCGAGACGCGTATGCCCAGTCTGTGAGTACGGAATCCTGTGGTCGATCTCCACGCGGGTGCGCGCACATCCTTCGACACTGCAACCCTGCGACGACCATAACAACGCCACGCGCTGCGCGGCGTTCGGCCCGCGTCCGATGTGCGTGACGTTCAACACGTCGGCACCCTTGGTGATCACGAGTTTGAGGATGCTGTCGCCGAGGAGCTCGCGCGCACTCGAGACCGGAATCGGTCCGATGCCCGCGATTTCGCACGTCTCCCCGTCTTCGACCGCGCCGCGGCGCAACGCCTCGAGGTCGACGCGCACGATCGTCGTGTATCCCGTTCCAGGCTTCGCGGCGTGCTCACGCTCGACGAGTGTCATCAGCGCGTCGAACGCGAGCGCCTCACGAGTCTCGTATCGACCCTCGGCACGCGCCTTGGCGAACTCGCCGTCGATGACCGCCATGAGTTGCGCTTCCAACCGGGCCCCGGCAACCGCTGTGCCATAGATCCCAGCGCGCCAAGCACCCTCGGTGTCGCGCCACGTACGGAAAGCGCGGCGCTGATGAATCCTGCGCTGCGTCGCGTCGGGATCAGCGTCCGCCGCAGCTCGAATCCGCAGCACTTCGTCATGCAGTTCCTTCAACGAGCCACAAGCCGCCTGAGCCAAGAGTCGCTGCTCCGCAGCCGGGTTCGCACTCGCGCCCTCGACGATCAGCGCAATTTGAGCTGCCGAATGCTCGCCGTCGCGAGCGGCTTGGCGGGTGGCGGGCAGATGTTCGAGCTTCTGCGCCACCTCGAGTTGCGTGCGGGCCGCGCGGATCGACGTGCCGGCGCGTTGGGCGAGGAATTCGGCTGCATTGCGATGCCCCGCCCTTTGCCATGCCCGGGACTCATCGACGCGTGGCGCCATCAAGGTCTTCATCGCGGCGGCTCGGCGCTCGACCGCATCGAGCAGTTCCCACACCGCGGCGGCGTCGCCGAGCGGCACCGCCTCGGGCGCGAGCGCTTCGGCGACTTCCGCACACACCCCGTCGAGATGCCTCACCTCCGCCAACCCGATCACAGGACAATCGTATGACGGGGGTATGACAGTCATCGCCGGGGAATGAACACCGGTGATCGCGCGTTCCGATCCGACGACCGAATCGAGCGACGAGGTGAACCACCCGATGGCACGAAGCAACTTCAACGCAGCGCTGATCGACGAGTTCCGCGCCAACGACGGCAAGGTGACGGGACCCTTCGCTGACGCACCGCTGCTCCTCCTCACGACGACCGGCGCGAAATCGGGTCGTCAATACACCACGCCCCTCGTGTACACGACCGACAACAGCCGGTACGTGATCATCGCGTCCAAGGGCGGCGCGCCCGAGAACCCCGACTGGTACTACAACCTCGTCGCGAACCCAAAGGCCACGATCGAGTTGCCGGGTGAGACCGTCGACGTACGCGCGACCCTCGCCGAAGGCGACGAGCGCGACCGCCTCTACCGCCAACAGGCTGCCCTCATGCCTGGCTTCGATGAGTACCAGCGCAAGACGACCCGCCGGATCCCCGTCTTCGTCTTGGAGCGCTTCGACGCCAGTTAACCGGGTTCGCGCTCACGCCGCGATGCTCCGGTCCTGATCAGAGCAGCCTCCGGCGGGGGTCGTCTTTCCTGTCACACCCCCTGCGTACGATCGGACCCGTGGCGCTGCGGGTGGACTGGACGAGGTACGGGCGCGATGCGGCCGACGCGTTGCGCGCCGCGATCGCAGCCGCGAAGAACGACGAGCCGCTCGCACCCGTCACCGTCGTGGTCCCGTCCAATCACGTCGGAGTCGCGGCCAGGCGGCGGCTCGCGTCCGACAGAGAGCGGCCGGTGTGCTCCCGTGGTATCGGCCTCGCCGCGGTCACGTTCGTCACGCCGTACCGGCTCGCAGAGCTGCTCGGTGCGGCGCCGCTCGCGGCCGCGGGTCGCCGACCCGTCTCGACGCCCGTGCTCGCGGCCGCCATCCGCGCCTCCCTGGCATCCGACCCCGGCGTGTTCGGCCCCGTGGCGGGTCATCCCGCGACGGAATCCGCGCTCGTCGCCGCGTACCGGGAGCTGCGCGAGCTCACGCCGGCGGCGCTCCGGTCAGTTGGCGCCCGCAGCCCGCGCGCCCGCGACGTGGTGCGCCTGCATCTCGCGGCACGGCAGCGTTTGGAGACCGAGTGGTACGACGAAGAAGACCTGATGTCGGCGGCGGCCGCCGCGCTCGACGCCCGTCCGCGCACCGACGAGCTGGGTGTCGTGGTCGTGTATCTGCTCCAACGCATCACGCGTCACAGCGCACTGCTGCTCGATGCGGTCGCGCGCCACACGGACGTGCGCCTTCTCGCCGGAGCCACCGGCGACGCGTCAGCTGACGCCGAAGTCGCCACGGCGCTCACATCGCTCGACGCCGCGCCCTCCATGCCTCCCCAGGGGGACCCGCTCGACGCCGTCGGTGCCACGCGCACACGCCTGGTCACCACTTCCGACGCCGACGATGAGGTGCGCGCCGCGGTGCGCGCCGTACTCGACGCGACCCGGGCCGGCACGCCGCTCGACCGGATCGCGGTGCTGTACGCGTCGCCCCAACCGTACGCCCGGCTGGCGCGAGAACAGCTCGAGGCCGCCGGCATCGTCGCCAACGGCACCGCGGTCGTCCCTGTCGCGGCCCGGATGGCCGGGCGCGCACTGCTCAAGCTCCTCGCGCTGCCCGAAGGTGGGTTCCGGCGACAAGACGTCTTCGCCTGGCTCTCGGCAACGGCCGCCCTGCACGACGCGCGGCCGGCGCCGGTCACGGCGTGGGAACGGCTGTCACGCGAGGCCGCCGTCGTGGGCGGCGACGACTGGGACGTCCGCCTCGCCGCACACGCCGACGACCTCGACGCACGCGCGCAGGTCGAGCGCGACGATCCCGACGTACCCGAGTGGATCGCGCAGCATCATGCGCGTGACGCGCGCCGCAGCCGCGAGCTGCGAAGGTTCGCGCTCGCGCTGGTCCACGACCTCGCCGAGGCGGCGGCACGACCCCGACCGTGGAGCGGACACGCGCAGTGGGCCCGCTCCACCTTGACCCGCGTGCTCGGCGAACCCGCGACACGCGACCACTGGCCGCTCGTCGAGCGCAAGGCCGCCGAACGTGTCGAACGCGCGCTGCAGCGACTCGGCACGCTCGACGCGGTCGAAGGGCCCGTCGGCCTCGACGTGTTCACGCGCACGTTGCAGCTCGAGCTCGAGACGGATCTCGGTCGCGAGGGCCGCTTCGGGACCGGCGTGCTCGTTGGCTCGATCGGCATGGGGGTCGGCCTCGATCTCGATCTCGTCGTGGTGCTCGGGTTGGCCGAGGGTTCGTTTCCCGCTGCGATACGCGACGACTCGCTGCTCCCCGACCACGAGCGCACCGCGGCGGCCGGTCAGCTGCCACTCGCGTCCGAGCGGATCGAACGCCAGCACCGCGAGCTGCTTGCGACCCTGGCCGCTTCGCACCGTCACGTCCTCGGCGTTCCACGCGGGGACCTGCGGCGCAGCCGGGAGCTCATGCCGTCGCGCTGGGCGCTCGCGATCGCGTCCCGTCTCGCCGGGAACCGTATGGCGTCGCGCGAGCTCCTCGTCGCCGACGACGGTTGGGTCTCACACGTCGCGTCGTTCGACGCCGGCCTGCGCACGCTGCGCTCCCCTGCCACCGATCAGGAGTTCCGTCTCCGCGCCTTGCTCGCCCACGCCCGCGACGACGCCCGCGATCCGATCCTGGCCCGCGGCACCGAGATGATCCGAGCCCGTCACAGCAGCCGGTTCACGCGCTTCGACGGCAACCTCGCCGGGCTCGCTATTCCGTCACCGGTCGAACGGGTGATGTCGCCCACCCGTCTCGAACGATGGGCGTCGTGCCCGTTCCACTACTTCATGCAAGACGTCTTGCGCGTCGAACCGGTCGAGAACCCTGAAGAGGAGCTGCGGATCACGCCGCTCGACCGCGGCGACCTCGTGCACCGCGTGCTCGAGCGGTTCGTCCTGGAGGTGCTCGACCGGCCGCCCGAACAGCAGCCGTCGCCCGACATCCCCTGGTCCGACGCGGACCACGCCCGCATCGCCAAGATCACCGACGAGCTGTGCGACGAATACGAAGCCGCAGGACGCACCGGCCGCCCGATCTTCTGGGGTCGCGACCGCGCGGCCATCCATGCCGATGTGCAGCGGTTCCTCTCGGAAGACGACAGGCGGCGGCGCGAGCGGCGCACGCGGCCCATCGCGGCCGAGCTCGCATTCGGCTTCGACGGCGCCGAGGTCACGACGGTGCCGATCACACTCCCCGACGGTCGGGTCCTGCGCTTCCGGGGGAAGGCCGACCGCGTCGACGAGGGCGAAGACGGAACCATCTTCATCATCGACTACAAGACCGGAAAGTCCGACGACTTTCGCAGCCTGTGCGAAGCCGATCCCGACAAGCGCGGAACGAAACTGCAACTCGTCGTGTACGGCGTCGCGGCGCGGCTCCATCGCGGCAATGTCGCGGCGCCGGTGAGAGCGGAGTACTGGTTCGTGTCGAAGCGCGGCAAATTCGAACCCTTCGGGTACACGATCACGCCCGAAGTGCTCGAACGTGTGAGCACGACGCTCGGCACGATGGTTTCCGGCATCGAGGCTGGCGTGTTCCCCAACCACCCCACCGCGGCCAGCACGTTGCCCTGGGCCGAGTGTGACGCGTGCGACCCCGACGCTCTCGGTGTCAGCGAGCTCCGCAGCCGTTGGGAGCGCAAGCGTCACGATCCGGCGTTCGCGGCATATGCCGATCTTGCCGAACCGCTCGAGCCGCAGCTCCTCGAAGCGGTCGACGGCCGGCTCTTCGACACCGAACCGTACGGGCAGGAGGCCACACGTGGCTGACCGCCTCGCTCCGCCGGATCAGAAGTCACGCGACCGCATCGCCACCGAGCTCGACCGCACCCTGTTCGTCGAGGCCGGCGCCGGATCGGGCAAGACGACGGAGCTCGTGACCCGAGTCGTCGCCCTCGTCACGTCCGGGGACGCGGCGCTCGAGTCGATCGCTGCCATCACCTTCACCGAGAAGGCGGCGGCCGAGCTGCGCGACCGCGTGCGCGAGGCGTTGGAGCGCGCTCGGCACGAAGACCCGTCGGTCGACGTGCGCGCGCGTTGCTCGGCCGCGCTCGACCAACTCGACGGTGCGGCCATCGGCACCTTGCACTCCTTCGCGCAACGCATCCTGTCGGAGCATCCCATCGAAGCCGGGCTTCCCCCGAGCGTCGAGGTACTCGACGAGGTCAGCTCGGGCATCGAGTTCGAACGCCGGTGGGGCGTCTTTCGCGACGAGATCCTCGCCGACCCCGCGCTCGAGCGCACGATCCTGCTCCTGCTCGCCGCAGGCGTGAAGCCTCAGGCACTCCGGACGCTTGCGTTGGCGTTCGACGCGAACTGGGACCTGGTCGACGAACGTATCGACCCGGATCCGGCGGAGCCGCCTGATGTCTGCGCGCTCCTCGACGAAGCGCTCGTGGCGATCGACGACGTGTGCGCCGAGCGATCGCGCTGCCGCGAGAGCGAAGACCAACTGTTGAGACGGCTCGACCAGCTCGCGGAATACGCGGCGGCGCTGCGGAAGCTCGACGAGCTCGATGCCCTGGAGGCGCTCGGCAGCGACGGCAACCCGAGAAGGCCCAGCTGCAAGGTCGGCAACAAGGGGAAGAGCGGCTCGTGGGACCTCGACCTCACCGCGTTCAGGGACCGCGTCCGGTCGTCGGGTGACGCCCTCGACGGCGTGCTCCGGGTGGTCGCGGACACGTGCGCCCGACGGATCGCCACCGCGATGCGGAGCTTCACGCTCCAGGCCGCGCAGGAGCGCAAAGCGTCGGGACGGCTCGAGTTCCACGACCTGCTCGTGCTCGCACGCGCGCTGCTGCGTGATCCCGTGCACGGCCCACAGGTCCGCCGGCGGCTCCACGACCGCTACCGCCGTCTGCTCCTCGACGAGTTCCAGGACACCGATCCGATCCAGATCGAGCTCGCGGTGCGCATCGCCGCCGAGGAACCTACGAGCGAAGAGGCAGGGCGCTTGCCCTGGGCCGGCGTCCCTGTCGCGCCGGGTCGTCTCTTCGTCGTCGGGGACCCGAAACAGTCGATCTACCGGTTCCGGCGGGCGGACATCTCGACCTTCCTCGACGCGCGTGCGCGCTTCGGTTCGGGCGACGGCCTGGTGGAGCTCACGGCGAACTTCCGCACGGTCGCACCGGTCATCGAGTGGGTCAACCGCACCTTCGGCGCGCTGATGGCTGAGCCGCCCGACGTCGACGCACCGGTGCCGTCGCAGCCCGACTACGTGTCGCTGGCCGCCACCCGCCGTGCGCCCACCGCCGGGCCGCCCGTTGCTGTGTTCGGCCGTGACGCTCATTCGAGCGACGCGCGCGCCGACGAACTGCGCTCGGCCGAGGCTGTCCACGTGGTGCGCGTGATCACGCGGGCAGTCGAAGAAGGCTGGACCGTCGACGACGGCGGAGGCGGTTGGCGCCCAGCGCGTCTCGGCGACGTCGCGATCCTCGTTCCGGCACGCACCTCGTTGCCGTTCCTCGAGGACGAGCTCCAGGACGCCGGCATCCCCTACCGCACGGAGTCGAGCTCACTGGTGTACGCCACGCGTGCAGTGCGGGACCTGATGATGGTCGTGCGCGCGATCGACGATCCCACCAACTCCATGCGGGTCGTGGCCGCGCTGCGCACGCCGTTGCTCGGGTGCGGCGACGACGACCTCTTCCGGTTCAAGGTGGAGCGCGGCGGCGGATGGAACTACCTCGGCGACCAGCCCGACACGGTGCCGCACGACGACCCCGTGCGCGCCGGACTCGCGTTCCTCCGCGCGCTCTACGACGAGCGACAGTGGCTCGCACCGTCGGAGCTGATCGAGCGGATCGCCCGCGACCGCCGGGTGCTCGAGCTCGGCTTCGCCGAGGGCCGCCCCCGCGACGTGTGGCGCCGGATCCGGTTCCTGATCGACCAGGCCCGCGCGTGGACGGAGGCAACCGCCGGCGGTCTGCGCGAGTACCTCTACTGGGTGGAGCAGCAGACGGCGGAAGGTACCCACGTCGCGGAGTCGGTGCTGCCCGAGACCGACGACGATGCGGTGCGGATCATGACCATCCACGCCGCGAAGGGACTCGAGTTCCCGATCGCGATCATCTCGG